>JACQOB010000077.1 GCA_016202745.1 Candidatus Aenigmatarchaeota archaeon
GTACAGTAGTAACATATGATAGATTTATAAGTACAAAATACAGTCAATTTACATGAAACAGAGGGAACTGCTGATACTGCCGTTCAACACATACCTGGGGCCTGACCAGCTGGAGCAGGTGGCAATGCGGGCAGTGGTGGCATTTGGGGGAGCCTATGCGGCAGCAGGAATTCTTCCCCCTATGGAGATAAGACCATCAAATGCATTAGAAATGTTTGCGCGAAATGTAGAAACACAAAGATATGATGCATTGAAGGCGGATTTGGGCAAGGGTCTGATAAGGGATTTTAATGTCTTTGCAGGCGGCCATGATGAATGTGTCTATCATGGCCTTGCCATCACCGATATGCTGCTCAGCTACAAGGGCTTCAGGGCAGGCGGGTTTGCTGACAAGGATTATGGCGTTGCATTGGCCACAGAGAGGGATATCTCCCTGTCTGATATCAGAGAAGGCACATTTATCCGCAGGCTCGCCGGCGTTGCAGTCCACGAGCTGGGCCACTTATACGGGCTTGGACACCACGATAGCGAAATAACGCCAGGATTATACTGCCCGATGATAAACAGGACATGGGATGATCCGGAATTCAGGGATGAAAGGGCAAGGGGCGCATTCCAGGATTCCAGGGCCGATGCCTTCTGCGGCAGCTGCTACAAGGCAATAGAAGGTGAGAAATAACCAAGGTTCACTTCTTCCCTTCAATCCTGAATATTTGACAGTACAGAAGCTGAGGATGCGGAATGGGAGAAGGCTTGCGCTAGGCTGAAGGAATATGTACGACAGCGCGCTTGCTGAGTCGCGCAGACTTCAATATTTGGACTGGACGGACACTGATTAATAATCACTCGGTCTTCTCAATCTTCCTGAAACCTGTATAATCCCACAAGGCCCTGGGGATGTGCACATTTCCCTGCTTGTCCTGGAAGTTCTCCAGTATAGCCACCATGGTCCTTGTGGTTGCAATTGCAGTGCTGTTCAGGGTGTGCACGAAGCCGGCGGGCTTCTCGCCTTCCTTGCCGTATCTTATGTTAAGCCTCCTTGCCTGGTAGTCAGTGCAGTTGGAGCAGGAGACAGCCTCCCTGTATTGCTGCTGCGCAGGCATCCACACTTCCAGGTCGTACTTCTTAGCCGCAACCGTGCCTATGTCGCCAGTGCAGACGCTCACAACCCTGTAAGGCAATTCCAGCTTCTGGAAAATCTCTTCTGAATTTTTAATAAGCTCTTCAAAGATTTTCCATGAGTCTTCCGGCCTGGAGAAGACGAACTGCTCCACCTTGTTGAACTGGTGCACCCTGAAGATGCCCTTCGTATCCTTTCCATGCGCCCCTGCCTCTTTCCTGAAGCACGGGGAAACGCCCGCGTATTTCGCCGGCAGGCAGGCCTCCGGCATTACCTCGCCCATGAACATTGCCGCCATCGGGTGCTCAGAGGTGGCCACCGGGTAGAGGTCATCCCCCTCTATCTTGTAAAGCATGTCCTCGAAATCCTGCAGGTCCGTAACCCCCTCATAAGGCTTCCTCCTCATCATGAAGGGCGGCTGCAGCGGGATGAAGCCTTTTTCCAGGAGGAAATCCAGGGCGAACTTCTGCAGCGCCAGGTCTAGGATCGCAAGCTCATTCTTGAGGTAATAGAACCTCGCGCCTGCCACCTTTCCCGCCCTCTCCAGGTCGGCCAAATCCAGGCTTGCCAGCAGGTCAACGTGGCTCTTTGGGGTGAAGTCCTTCTTCTCTATCTTCCCCCACTTCCTCACTTCCTTGTTGTCGCCGTCATCCTTGCCCGCGGCCACGCTCTCGTGCAGCAGGTTGGGCAGCCTCATCAGTATGTGATTCACCCTCTCCGCGTGCCTCTCGACCTGCTTTTCCAGGACCGCTATCTGTGAGAGCGCTCTCTTAACCTTTTCAATCTCTTTTTTCGCGTCATTCTTCTCCTTCTTCATTTTCGCTATCTTGTCCGTGGCGGCGTTCTTCTCGGCCCTGAGCACCTCCAGCTTCTGCAGGCTCTCCCGCCAGCTCTTGTCTTCCTTCAGGAGCTCGTCAACCATCTTCAGCTTTTCTGGGTCACGCCGCCTCTCGATATTCTTCTTCACGGCTTCAGGGTTTTCCCTTATAAGCTTTATGTCGAGCATATTGAATATTAACCCCTCGGTATTAATGCCTTTTCAGAAAGCCTCCAGAGCTGGTTGAAATATATCCGGAAGCTGTCCCTTATGGATTTGTTCCCTATTGAAAACGCGATCGGCTCCCTTCCCCACAGCACGAGGACAACACCATCCTTGTAGAGGTTTATCTGCATCGGGCTTTCCATGTTCCTTGGCAGGCTTGCAACCCTGCTGAGCTTCAGTTTCCTGTCCCCCGCCAGCTCCATCTCCCTCACGAGAATCTCAAAGTCGGTGTAATTCCCAAGAAGGGCGACACTTATGCCTTTCCTAAGTCTGAGGCTGTGATAGCCGATGAACCATTTCTTGAGCTTCCTGGCAGCCTCCCCTTTCCCGTAGTTTGCGCCAAGCACCTGGTACTCCTCCCCGGGCCCGTATTTGTCCAGCATTGAGTAGAAAAGGCCTGTGACGTCCTCAAACCCCCTGTGTATTGCCACGTCCTGTTTCCAGAAACTGTCAAAATAATTCTTCATGCTGTCAGCAAGCTCGCTGCTTTCTATGAGAAAGGCAAGCGGCTTCTGCGCCAGGGTCCACAGGTTTATCAGCGTCCTGTTCCTGTACACATTGAAGACTGCAGGCGTCACAATACCCCGGGGCAGGAGCTTGATTTCAGTCAGCGGGATGCGCGCCCTTTCGGCCGCAATGTCCCGCGTGTCATGGTTGAACAGCGCCTTGACGCGTATCCCCCTTTCGGCCCGCCGCCTGTAAAAATCCGTGAAAAAGGCATTCATCTCCCTCATCATCTTCGGCACGCCGATGACAAAATATTCATCCCCCCGCTTCATTGCATTCAGGAACTCCTCAAACGCCTGTTTAACTGAATCCTCGCCCCTGAATGTCCTGACGTCCTGCTCCCAAAGCATCTTGAAATAATTCCTGAAGCTATCGGCTATCTCCCCGCTCTCTATCGCGAAGGCCACCGGCTTGTCGCTCCAGAGTATTATGTTGACATTGTTCCTGTAAAGGTTGACAACGGCCGGCGTTATGTATTCCTTCTGTATGGTCTTCACTTCCGTGTGCGGCAGGAGCCGGTTATGCTCGATCTCTTCCACGGCATCCTCATTGAATATTATCTTCATCTTCACCCCCTTCTTTGCCCTCCTCCTGTCCCAGTTCTTGATGAACCCCGTGAACTCGTCGGATTTCTTTACCGCCGCAAAAACAATGTATTCCTCCCCCGGGCTGAGGGTCCTCAGTATGGTCTCAAAAAGCCCCTTGACCGCCCTGGTCCCCTCGTAAACCACGGCCATCTGCTTAGCCTTTGAAAGCTGTTTCCTGAGCCTCAGCTCAGGTAGTATGGATTTCAGCCTCTCCTCCCTCTCCTGCAGGACGTCCAGCAGTATTTCGGGGTCAGCAGCCTCAAAATAGCGCTTGCCAGCCTTGATTATGTAGCTGACCAGGCCCTTCTCAATGAGCCGCTGTAGTATTGCGTAGGCCGTGGCCCTGTGGAGGCCGGATTTCTTTATGACAGGCCCTATGGTGGTGGATCCCAACTCCAGCAGTATCAGGTACGCATCAGCCTCATTCTCGGTCAGGCCCGCTTCAACCAGCACACCCTTGTCCATGCATCATATTTGGCACAAGCGTTTAAATCTGTAGTCTTGATCAAGACTACACTGGTTTATATAGACTGATCGTATATTATTGTCACTAATAAGAGGTGAATATGAACAAATTGAGGAGGCTGCTTGCATATCCCGTGATGGCTTTGGCGTTAATGGTAGGCGCGGAAGCGGCAAGGGCAGACGAGCCCGTGGCCAGGCTTTACAGCACGCATTCCTGGACTGAGGGGGGTAATGTGGCATCAGGCACATTGGGTGTCCTGAAATATGGGAAGCTAAAATTTGGTTATGAGAAACTGGACGACGGAAGGGAATTTTACGGCGTGAAGGCGCCATTTTGGAATGACAATGCAGACATTTCTCTCCTGCAGGCCGATGCGGCAGATGGAGGGAATGTTGAAAGGGAATATGAAGTGATAGGGAAGGTGAAGCCGCTGGCGGATCACGAGCTGGAAATAGCTGCACGCGGCTTCAACCTGCTGGAAAGGAACGGGTACGGCATAGCCGCCAGCTACAGGGAAAAGAAGGATTTCAGCTCGCCTGACAACAGGGCCGCGGGCATATCGTTCGCAAAGGAGGGTGATGTTGAAAAGGTGGGCGGGTATGCGTGGAACAGGTTTGGCGGGCTGGGTGGTCTTTTTGTCGGCGCAGCGACGTACGCGAGGGACAACAGGTTCGTTGTTGCCATGCCAGGCAACGGCGACAGGCCTGCATGGGCCTGCCTGCACATTGATGCCAGCAGCGGCTTCCAGCTCAACCAGGTCCTGTTCTCAACCGATGGGGTGAACATAACGGCTGTGGATACCCACGAAATGCTTAAGGCAAACGAGGCTGATCCCACAGATTCCTTCACAACAGGAGGCGGCGTCTTCAGGTATATAGTGCCGCCAATATCGGCAAGGGGTAGGGGATTTACCGCAGGCGTGGTGCATACAAGAATTAATGAAGAAGATTCAATAAGGGCAGAGACAGTGGGATACAGAGGGATGTTCTTTATAGGAGGAAGCTATGAGGGAAAGGGTTATAGTAATGCCAGGATTGGCGTGCCTTTAGGCTTCCAGCTGGCTGGAGGGGATGGGAAGACAAGGAATTTCCTCAGGGCAATGCCATATTACGATAATGCAAGCAATAACTTCGGCGTGCAAATTATAATAGAAGCAAGAATCCCATATGACAGCGAATGACAAATCTCTTTTTGAAAGGATATACAGTCTTCCGGGAGAAAACCCCTGGACATGCAGGGAGCCGCCGGGCAAGCTGACAGAGCTGGTTGAAAGCGGAAAACTGAAGCCTTGCAGGGCCCTTGACGTCGGCTGCGGCGAAGGCTATTATTCCACCTATCTTGCCTCCAGGGGATTTGAGGCTACGGGGATAGATTTCTCTGAGAATGCCATAAGATATGCAAGGCGGCATGCGAAAGAAGCTGGTGTTGACTGCAGGTTCCTTGCAATGGACTGGAAGGACTTGCCTTGCTTGGGGGAGCGCTTTGACTTTGTCCTAGACTGGAGATTCCTGCATGAGATACTCGACTTGCCTGAACGCGAGAAGTATGTGAAAACCGCGGCCGGGGTGCTCGAATCCGGGGGCAAATACCTGTCTGTTTCCTTCAGCGACAAACCCAATGCATGGGGCAATGGCAGGATCAGGAAAACCCCTGAAGGCACAACCCTCTATTTTGCGCCTGCCATGGAAATGGAGGCAATGTTTGGGAAATACTTCAGAATAGTGGAGAAAAGGCACTTCAATGTGGCCGGCAAAGACGCAGATACAGAATGCAATTATTTCCTGATGGAAAGGTCTTAAGCATACAGGCGGGGGAAAGTATTCTCGTTTATATTCTTATTTTCCATACCTATATTGGAGGCTGTTATGGCAGGAATACGCTCCCCAATACTTGTTGCAGTGGGCCATGTGGACCACGGGAAGACTACATTACTAGACAAAATTAGGGGAACAGCTATGGTAAAAACAGAGCCCGGCCTGATAACACAATACATATCTGCCTCTTTTGTTCCAATAAAAGTGATTAGAGACGTATGCGGTGAGATGATAATAAAAATGAAGATTGAATTAACTATTCCTGGTCTTCTTCTTATTGACACCCCCGGCCATGAGGCGTTCACCACCCTCAGGAAAAGGGGCGGCGCGATAGCCGACTTGGCGATACTGGTCATTGACATGCACGAGGGCTTCAAGCCCCAGACAGCGGAAAGCCTTGACTACCTCAAGCAGTTCAGGACGCCCTTTGTAGTCGCAATGACAAAGATTGACAGGCTCATGGGCTGGCAGCCCCAGAATGACGCCTGCTTCCTTGATTCCTTCGCCGGGCAGCCCCAGCGCGTGCAGGAAGAGCTGGATGAAAAGCTGTACAGGCTGGTTGGCCAGCTGTCGGAGAAGGGTTTTGAGGCCGAAAGGTTTGACAGGATAACCGACTTCGGGAAGCAGATCGCGATAATACCAGTCTCCGGAAAAACAGGGGAAGGCATACCGGAGCTGCTCGTGATGCTGGCTGGCCTGGCGCAGCGGTTCCTGAGGAAGAGCCTGGAGATAACCCCCGGCGAGGGCAAGGGCGCCGTCCTTGAGGTCAAGGAATTCAAGGGGCTCGGGACAACAATAGACGTCGTGCTGTATGACGGCGAGATAGCCAGGGGCGATTTCATCATAATCGGCGGGAAGGAGCCTGTTGTCGCAAGGGTGAAGGCCCTGATGGAGCCGGAGCCGCTGAAGGAGCTCAGGATCGAGAAGAACTTCTGCCAGGTTGAGCAGCTGACGGCTGCAGCAGCAATGAAAGTGTCCGCGCCCGGCCTTGAGGGTGTCATTGCCGGCTCGCCGTTCAGGGCTGTGAGAAACGAGAAGGACGTGGAAAAGGCCAGGCAGGAAGTCCAGGAGGAAATTGAGGAAGTGGAAATTGAAACTGACAAGGATGGGGTGGTGGTGAAGGCTGACACGCTAGGAAGCCTTGAGGCCATGATAAAGATACTGATGGGAAAGTCCATACCAATCAAGAAGGCGCATGTTGGGGATCTCACAAAGTCAGACGTGATGGAGCTGCGTGCATTCAAAGACCAGGTTGTTTTCGCATTTGGCGTGAAGATTCAGCCGGACATCGAGCAGCTGGCAAAGGAGAACAAGGTCTGGGTTTTCCATTCAGATGTCATCTACAGGATACTGGAGGACTACCAGAAATGGCTTGATGACGCCAAAAAGAGGGAGGAGCAGGAGCTTCTCGACAGCGTGACACGGCCAGGGCGCGTGCGAATCCTGCCTGGCTATGTCTTCCGCCAGATGAAGCCTGCTGTCTTCGGGGTGGAGGTTGTCAAGGGCACGATAAAGCCCGGCTACAGGCTCCACAGGAAGGGCAAGGTGGTCGGGGAGATCAAGGAAATACAGTCCCAGGGGAACAACCAGAACCAGGCAAAGAGCGGGGACAGGGTGGCCCTCTCTGTCCAGGACATGGTTGTCGGCAAGGACGCGAATGAAGGGGAGGAACTGGACGTCTACCTGACAGGGGAGGCCCTGAGGCTTCTGGAAAAGATAAGGCACAAGCTGAGGCCCGACGAGGTTGAATTGTTGGGTGAAGGGGAGTAGGGCATCGAAAGCACAGATCTTGCGAGCCGTTTAGCGGCTGTTAGTTATATTGTATCTATTAAGTAGTAAATAATAGAAAGCTTTATATAGTAGTAAACCCACATATAATTACAAAATGATAGGAGGATATTATGAGATGCAGAACAGCACTCACATTGGCATTGGGTGTTATAGCCGTAGACGGGGCAGTTAATAGAGCATATGAATCAGCGATTGGATTTTTAGGAAGATACCCAGGATTAAGAGGTAATCCAGTTGGAAGAGTTGTTGAAGGGGCATTAATTGATGGTTACTTATCCAGAAATATACCTAGAGAACCAACATATGGGCCACCTTTAAGACCAGCACAAGCAGCCATGATGGATGATTGAAAGAGATCCGATACCAGCATATAGAGGTGGATTTGAGAGAGGATGGCACAAGCTCCGCGCTGACGAGGCTGAGCTGCTGGATGAAATGAATGCATGACGTTATTTTCAACTGGCTAGGCAAAACCGCTCAGATGTTTCCCAGAGATGGACGCCTTCATCTCAAAAATCTTTCTGATTATCTCCTTACCCTGGCTGAATTCCACCTTCACACCATAGTAATTTATCCCGTTTCTTATGTATCGCAGCCTGTCGAATTCATTATAATCGAAATCCCTGAGCTTCTCCCTTAGCAGTTCGCCAACGCAGATGTGCGATAGGACTTTATAGCCAATTGAAATGCATATCGCCTCCAGCGTTTCCCTCAAAGAATCATAAGCAAGGGACACATATGCGGAGATATTTATTTCATCCAGGTTGGCTGTCTTTACAGCAGCCTCTTTTATGCCTGCCATCTCTTTCAAGGACTTTATAAGTTCTTCATCTATCCTTGTCCTCTTTATCAGGCCCTTCCTGAAGCAATCATCTAAATCCATTTTATCCTCCCCTGCAGCACAATGCCGTTGAGCATGTTGTTCACAAGGTGCTCGTTTTTTATGTCCTTTATGTCCTTTGCGGCAAAGACTTGCAGCCTCCTCCTGATCTTCTTCTCGAAAGCATCCAGCCCAGGAAACTGCTCTGTTTTTTCTGAAATAACCAGCAAATCGAAATCGCTTGTTCCCGTGTCCAGGCCAGAAGCCGCGGAGCCGAACAAGACAACGGCAGGCTTCAGATAAAACCTGTTAAGCGCATCAAGAAGGCCAGTTTCCCTTATTTTCCTGATGTTATAATAAATCTTGATATCCGTATAGCTGTCGCCCTCCATGTTTGCCCTGTACAGGTTGAGCATCCTCTCCCCCCTCCATTTCAATATACCCTCCCTTGCAAACCCCTTCAATTGCTTGCTCGCCGTGGCAGGCGATATCCCCACCTTCCTGGCGACCTCCCTGACGCTGAACTCCCCTTCAGGGTCCTCAAGGAAAACCTTCAGTGTGTCTAATTCTCTGAACATTTGTTTAATTATATGAACAGTTGTTTAAATATCTTTACATGCGTACACCACGGCCCTTAATAATGTCCAAGATGATGGCTGGCGAGGCCGAATTGCTGGATGCGGCAAGATAAGTTTAAATATTACCAGTAGATAGTGACATATCATGACAAGACTGGTTGTTGTTGAAGGAAAGCCGGGCAGCGGAAAGACCCACACCAGCAAATATATCGAATCCGAATTCGGCTTTGAGAGGCAGTGCTTTGATGAGCTTGTTACCGAGCAATTCAGGAATACCCTTGGAATGCCAATAGGCAAAATCTACCGGTTCGGTTCTTACACCGGAACCGGCGAAAGCTTCTGGGAAGCGTTCTGGCATCAGAGGGGAAAGCTCCCATACACGTGGGATTCAGCCAGGGAAGTGCTCCTTGCGCACAGGGATGATATAATGAGTGAGGCCTACGGGCACACGCCGGAGGAGCAGTTCCACGTTTCCTATGTCATGTGGAACGAATACCTTGCAGCCAGGGACAGCTCTCTTGCGCAGGGGAAGGATGTCATCCTTGACACGCTGTTCGGCGGGGATGTGAGGAGGAACATGTTCAATGGCAATCTTCCGCCGGACATCCAAAAATACCTGATACGGCTGTATGCGCTCAATAAAACTTGCATAGACAGGAAGGCGAAAGCCGACAACTGGACACTTGAAAAGGGCCAGGAAAGGATATCCGGCAGGAAGTGGGACTATTCTGTCCCTGATTTCCCAGGCGTCACATTCCTGGAGCTTGTTAACAATACAGACAAGGACTGGCAGAACATCAGGAAGAGGCTGAAGAAAGAATTCGGCTGGTAGCCGCTTTTTATCCACCCAAAACCAATTATTCCCATGTCCTTCCACACAAACCCCTGGTATATCATAACGCTCATTGGGGAGCCAGAGATATGGCTGGCGCTTTCCGGGGTTTTCGCCCTGGCTTATGTTGTTTTTCATTTTGCCTTCCCGAAAAGGAGGAAACCGTTCAGGAATTTCCTGCTGGTATTCCTTCCTAGCCTGTGGCTGACCGTGGGGCTTGTGGTCTCGATGAAAGTGCTGGTCCCTGTAGAAAGGCCATGCATCCCTGCCACAAACCCCTATTGCGACATTGATCCAAGCTTCCCTTCAGCCCATGCGGCCACGGCCTTTTCTGTCTTCACTTCCCTGCACCTGGCTGCAAGGAAGAGAAAAACCCTTTGCCTATATTTCATCCCGGTGCTGGTTGCGGCATCAAGGATTGCCCTTGGCGTGCACACCCCGGCCGATGTGATAGCGGGGGCTGCGATCGGTATGGCGGTCCCTGTTGCAGCGCTGAAGGCACAGAAATACCTGTTCAGGGCATGGAAAATCAGGCTATAAGTACCTCTTCCTGGCCTCATAGGAAAGTATTGCGGGTATGTAAAAAGTGACGTCAGCCGCCAGCTTGCCCGCCAGCACGCCGGCTTCCCTTCCCAGGACTCTGGACCCAATTCCCATAGCGGCAGGCCTTATCAATAGCGTGTCCAGGGTTTCCGCAGGCCCGAATTCTACAAGGAGGTTTCTCGCCGTCTTTAATGCATCCAGGAATCCAGGCCGTCCAGCATGAGTTCCCTGACCAGTTCCACATCCCCCGCTGGATAGAAGCCTGATATTGTGGCGGCATTTTCAGGCTCCTCAAGCGCGCTCTGCAGGAGACGCCTTATGTCAGTCTTCCCAAGCTCCCTTGTCTGGCCGGAGATGAGCCCCTTAACGCCTTCCAGTTCCTGCTGCTCATCCCTCTTCACATAGAACTTGTTTTCCCTGGACCTTACATAGCCTGTGGCCAGGTTTCCTAGAAGCGATGATTTTATTGCCGTGTAGTAGTCGGTTGCAAATCCCCTGAAATCAGCAACCTGCGAGGCCTTCGTAACGCCCCTGACGAGTTCGGGAAAGGAAGGGTGGGCCTGATTGATCACATAAAAGCCTGAAGTGCTCTCACCAATATCAGCATATGCAGGCGTAATCTCATTTGGAATCCTTCCCTTCACCCTCAGCCTTTCGCCTATGGCCAGCGAGTGGAACAGCTCATGGATTATTCTCAGATCGCTGTTCCTCCGGTATGTGGCAAGCACGACTGGCACGTCCCTTGAGCCATTGGCGTATAGCGCATCATCCCTCTCAACCTTATCCAAGAAGCCCCTCATCTGTTCCAGTGCACCCCGCTCATCAATCACATATTGGTCAAGGTCTGCATTTGCAACTACACACCCCGCGAATGTCGGGTTGAACAGCACCTGCCTGTAGCTGGCTCCCGCTCCCCTGTCTTCCGGGTCATAGAGGAGCCACGTAGTGGCCGGAAGCCTTGCCATTTCCGACCTTATGCTTTCCTGCATCTCCTTCCCTACTTTTCCGTCAACTGTAAGCTTGAGACCGAACTCCAGGCCATAGCCGCGTGTTCTTGATATGTCAATTGCCGCATTAATGCTGCCAATGCCGTTCCTGTAAGCCTCAAAAGTTTCTAACCCTTTTATGAAATGCCTCTCTATGACGTATTTCCTCATGGACCCTCCAAGAATCAGCCATCTGTTATGTATTTCAATATACTTGTAAACCCATCCCTTGGGCCCCTGTAGCCGGCGGTTAATGAAAATACAGCTTGAACCCTGTCCTCGCTGAGCCCGTCAAATCTGCCCACCAGCCCAGAGTCATCGCCTTTCAACTCCACCAGTGAGGTGAGATATGATGGGTTTTCCTGGCCTTCAAGCCGATTCTCGTATATCCAGCATGTCCTGCCCGCCTTTTCATTGACAACGGCAGGATCCCTCATGCTAAGCGCCATTTCCCCCACCTCTGTTATTATGGCAATGGCAGCACCATTCTCCAGGATCTCAATGCCCAGGCCCCCCATAATCCTGTGCAATTCACTGCTGGGTAGTGTGCCTGAATTTCCTGTCCTGTACGCTGCATTCATCACAGCCACGCCCAGCTGGGCAGGCATATTGCCCTTGTAGCTGCCCAACAGATCCGTGACAGCCCGGAGCTTCTCAGGATCCCCTTTTATGTCTTCAAATACCCTGTTCACAACCCTTGAATAGTCTGCCATATTGCACCTTTTACCACTATATAATGGCAATAATGTATTTAAAGCTTTCCCAGGGCTACATGATATTCCTGAACTTCCACCCGAGCATTTCTGACTGGTCCTTGTACCTGGCTGCTATATTCTTCAGGTCCTGCCATGTCTGGTTCTTTCCGATAAGATAGTAGGCAGAATAAAGGGCCCCCAGGAATGAGCTGTCCTTGATCCTGATAACCTCTTCAGAACCAAACTCCATGTCGAGATTTATTGCAAAGATAGCCCTCTCCCTTGGCTGCATCATGAAGCCCCGGTGCATGCCGTTTGTGACGCCATCGCCATTGGCGGACACGCCGGCAAGGCTTTCCATCACCTTTGTCGCCGCCATGCGTGCTATTGGCGCGTGGCTGTCGCTGGATAGGAAGATGATGTTCCGGTGCTTCCTCAAATCAGGGATTTCCAGCTTTTCTATGGCCTTCCTTATACCATCCAAATCCTCCCTGAACAGCCAGTAAAGCATTGATCCATATGTGCTCACGTTGAAGGTGGGAGGTTCCCTGAAGGCAGGTAGTACAAACGTACTATTTGTTACGAATTCCCTTGCAGGGGCCTCACTATTGACTGTTATCAGGTTGAAAGCAAATCCCTTCTCTTTCAGGAACCTGGCGACATCCACTGCATCCTTCCCGCCTGAAGCTGAGATCAGGCTGATGCTGATGTCACCCTGGCCGCATTTTGAAAGGAATTGTACATATGTACTAGTATCCACGGCAACGCCGCCCAGCTCCCTTGCAAACAGGCATCCCGTATTGTACGCATTACCGCTCCCAATGAATACATTCCCCTTGCCCTTCACCATCCCCATCTTAGGGTATTCCCACTTCCCAAAGGCATCCAGGGCCTGCACGACAAAACTGTCCAGGAACATGCTTCTATTTTTCTTCAGGGTATTAATTCCTTATACCAGAATTGGCCTATTGCCCTGCTGTGGCAGATTCTCCTGACTGGTATCCCGAACTATTGAGATTGATATTCACATCTGGCGGAAGCATCCAATTGAGCCTCTCTGCAAGGACCACTATCCTTTCCCTCTCCTGGACTTTCCCATTGCTTCTCCATGCAATATAATCCCTTGTTTCCTCAAAGGCTTCAGCATCACACTGGGAAACCTCCACCCTCTCATCAAGCCATGGGGAGCCCCTGTAACCTGAAGCTTCAAGGAACTTCATTGCAAGTATCTCCCTATGTATACTGGGCAATAATATGGAGGCCTTGGAAACCAGCTCGCTATATGGCACAATCGCTGGCATGCCGTTTTTTTCAACTGAAAATGCCATAGAATAGAAATCTCGGCCAAAAAGCGACTGGTAGAGCCAGCCTGCTGATGTGCGGGGATCGTCTATTGTATGGTCCCCTGACCTCGCTGCGTTGTATAGCGCCTGCAGATACTCCCTTCTTGTCGGCTTCTCGCCAAGGCGCTCGCAGGCCCCATCAACAACGCCTGCATGCCCCAGCTCTATTCCTTTGCCTTTGATGTACCTTAAGTCCTGCACAGATGCCCCATGCATTTGCTGGTAATACCCGCCAATATCATTCAACCCTTCCATACACCCTTATTGGCAGAGGTTATATATAAAGTTTTCACTATACAGTGATGACAAAAATGATTTATTGTACCATTGTCCCATAAAGCTTATATATAAGTGAATTTTCCGCCAGCATAAGGTGATACATTTTTCCCGCCCAAAACAGCACACAGCGGGCCACAATAAGCTTTATATACTAGTTAATGTAACTATTATATAGTGAC
>JACQOB010000081.1 GCA_016202745.1 Candidatus Aenigmatarchaeota archaeon
AACATCAGCAAAACAGGGCTTACATCAATGCAGTTCTCCTCAAAGCTGCTTGAGGAAGCCCATGTCGCTGTCGTGCCGGGCATCGCTTTCGGCGATGACAATTTTATTAGATTAAGTTATGCCTGCTCTGATCGGCAGATTGAGAAGGGAATGGAGAGGATGGGGAAGTGGATACGCACCCTTCACTGAATTCTGAACATTGAACCATGCCGCAAACGACTCTCTTCATTGCCTGAAATCTTCTGAGAAACATTCTGGATTTTTGGTATTTGTTTAGCAGCTTCTCGCTTTCTAAACCGATATTTAAGGTCAACATTCCCCGCAGGGGGCATCCCCCTTGTCGACTTGCTGTCGTGAAACAACAAGCTCGCCCGATGCTGCTAAACAAATACGATTTTTGCTGTTCCCCACATAACATAACTCTTAAAAACTGCCCTTCTCCCCCCTGCCTATGCCAGAATACCATGTTCCCAGGACGATGTCCACCCAGCATCCGGACAATGTCACCACTCCCTTCTTTGCGGACAACACCGAGCTTGGAGGGGATGATGAAATCAAGGAAGCATTCTACGCATTTTCCCATATCAAGTGCCAGGAGCAGCTCTGGGACTGCGAGGGCAAGGAAGTCGATAATTTTGTCGTCAAGAAGCTGCTCACCAGCTACGAGCCTTATTTCAAGAGCCACAAACTTGGCAAAGACGTATTCCTCACCCTAAGGGTGCCAAATCCGGCAATAGAGAAAGCAGAGGGGAAAATCCTGCTCGAGACCCTGGAAAGCATCCCAAGAAATTTTGATACAGCAAATCTCTTCTATGGCGAAGGCATCGCACCAATCTTTGAGGTTGCCCTCCCCATGACCACTTCCGCGGATGAGCTGCTCATGCTCTCCCAGTTCTACAGAAAGCATGTCATCGGCAAAAAACACGAGTCAATCGGCGGGAAAAAGATCTCAGACTGGATAGGTGATTTCAAGCCAGAGAACATCCGGGTTATCCCCCTTTTTGAGGATAAGGAAGGCATGCTCAATGCCGCCAGGGAGGTGGGAAGGTTCATCACAGAAGAAAAAATCGAAGATTACCAGCGCGTCTGGCTCGCCAGATCAGACCCTGCGCTAAATTATGGCTCACTCGCATGCGTCCTCCTTGAAAAAATAGCGCTTCAGCGCCTGCATGCTGTGCAGGAAAAATCCTCGGTTGACATCCTCCCCATCATCGGCTGCGGCTCAGCCCCGTTCAGGGGAAACCTGCGGCCGGACAATGTCGATTCCTTCTTCAAGGGCTACCCGAGCGTGCACACGGTGACACTGCAGTCTGCTTTCAAGTATGATTATCCTATTGAGAACGTGGAGAAAGCCGTTGAGAAGCTCAATAACCATAAGACTGGAGCCCCAGTCCAAGTTGATGAGCAGCGCTGCCTTGACATCATCGAGAAGCAGACAAAGGAGTATCAGATCCAAATCGCCTCCCTGGCACCCCTGATCAACGAAGTTTCCGCATTCATCCCATCGCGAAGAAAGAGGAAGCTCCACGTCGGCCTTTTCGGCTACTCGCGCAATCTCAATGGGCTAAAGCTTCCGAGAGCAATCAAGTTCTGCGGAGCGCTGCACAGTATCGGCATCCCGCCTGAAATCCTGGGCATGAATGCCCTTTCCTCAGCTGACCTTGACTATGTCAGGACCATCTACCCCTCATTCGACCAGGACACCAGGGATTCCATGCGCTGGCTCAACAGGGACAATTTCAAGAAGCTCGCCCCAGAAATCTATGAGAAGTTCAAAGGGACATTTTTCTCAGGGAAATTTGAAGAAGATGCCAGGCACAGGAAAATAACCTCCATTATCCTGGATAATCTCGCCAGCAAGCAGGGGGCCACCTTGCAGGAGAACATCGTCAGGGCCGGCTTCATCCGCGGATTCCTGGGATAAATTCTTAAAGCGCTTTTCCTTAGCCCTTTTCATGAAAGCATTGTCCTCTATTGATATTCATTGCCTGGCTAAAGAACTGAAATCCCTGGAGGGGAGCAGGGTTGACAATATCTATCAGAAGGGCAAGGAGGAATTTCTTTTCCAGCTCCACAAAACCAGCGAGGGCAAGAAACTTCTCAGGATTCTGATGGGCAAGGCGCTCTTCCTCACTCCTCATAAGGGAGAGATGGAGACGCTCTCCGGATTCTGCATGCTGCTGCGCAAGCATCTTGGAAATGCCTTCATTGCTTCAATCTCCCAGATTGAGCCAGAGCGCATAGTCAGGATTACATTCGAGGCGAAAGAGGGAGTCTATAACCTATATATAGAATTCCTGGGCAAAGGGAACATTGTCCTCTGCAAGGAAGATGGAACCATCATTGATGCCCTCCTGCATCAGGAGTTCAAGGACCGGACTATTGCCCCAAAGCAGAAGTACAAACACCCGCAGATGGGATACAATGTTTTTGCCCTTGATTCCGGCTATCTCTCTTCGCTCCTCACCTCAACCACCAAGGGGTCTCTGGTGAAGTGCCTTGCCATTGACTTGGGATTGGGAGGGATGTACGGGGAAGAGGCGTGCGCCAATGCGAAGGTAGACAAAAATAAGAATCCCAATGAGCTGGACTCCAAAGAAAAATCCTTACTCCTTGAGGCAATAAGCAGCCTTGCCGAGCATCCCACTGAACCAGTAGTTGTAATGAAGGATGGCGCAGTGTCAGAGGTTTTCCCTTTCAAGCTGAACACTTTCTCAGGTGAGGACAGCCAGAGTTTCCCCTCACTAAGCGAGGGGTTGGAGCACTACTACAGTCATGTCCGGGAACAGGTATCAACCTCCTACGATTCCAAAGTCGCCGAACTCAGGAGAATCACAGAGCAGCA
>JACQOB010000078.1 GCA_016202745.1 Candidatus Aenigmatarchaeota archaeon
CTTTCAGGGCCGTCTTCAGTCTGTCTGGCATTGCGAACATTCCTTTAGCGATTACCACCAGCGTGATGAATATTCCCGATAGGATGAATGCTATGCCTACCAGCTTAAGTGTCATTAGCATCGGCGGAAACACGAAGAATACAACCCTTGCGTTCACCAGCGCCGCATTGTCTGCCAGTGTCGCCTGTTCCCAGACACTCTTGGGCACAGCCCCTATCTGCTCCAATGCAGGCTTGAGCGTTGCAAACTCCAGGAAAAGCGCCATTAGCGCCATGACAAAGCCTATCATCATGAACATCATCCCGACCTTGAGCATCATCATAGCCTTCTTCTTCGCTTTTTCTGGGTCCTGCATCCCTACCATTCTAGTCACCCCCTTACTTCTTTATCTATGCCCCGCAGCAATCTTTAGCTGCCTTTCCAGAGCCACAGCTGCAGGGCTGCGGCTTGGGTTTTTTCATTTTCATATGAACCACCTCCAGTAAACCAATCTGGCCTCAGGCCCTCAATCTGAGTGCCGCCTCAATTTCCGATCTGTTAAAGCCCACAATTATTTTTCCGTTTATATCAATTACAGGAACGCCCATCTGACCGCTTTTCCTGACCATCTCATTTGCTGCCGCTGGGTTCCCTTCCACATTAATTTCCTCGTAGCTGATGCTTTTCTTCTTGAAGAGGTCCTTGGCCATCCTGCAATACGGGCATGTTGATGTGGTATAGATTTTTACTGTCATATGCATCACCTATTGAAGATTATCTGCCCCCTAAATAAGTTTTATGTTTGAAAGTTAAAACAAGGTTTAACAAATCATTAATCAGTCAGTTGCTTTATTGGTCAGCTAGGTGTTCCTTAAACCATTCTAAAGCAGCTTTTATCATCCTGTCTAAATGTTCCTTTTTCAGGAACAGATGATCAGCACCCTCGACAACTTTCAGGTCCTTTGGCCGGTTTGCATTGTCAAACAGGGCCTGTGCGTTCATTGGCGGGACTATGTTATCCTTGCTGCCATGGAGTATTCTTACAGGTGCTTTAACATTCCTTATTATCTTGGAGCCATCATATTCCTTGAGGTCTTCTATAAAGCTGTGGTGCAGCTTTATGTGGCCGCGCTTGTATGTCTGGAAATCCAGGTAGCCTTCCTTGACTAGTTTCTGGATTGTGGCATCATCAAAGAGGTTCTGCCATTCAACCCTAGCGGGTGCTGCTATTGGGACAAGGGCTTTAATCCTTTTGTCTGTTGAAGCTGCCACTATTGCTGTCAATCCTCCCAAAGAATGGCCCGCAACTCCAATTTTATTTTTATCTACAAAATCCAAATCCTCAATGAAATTAATTGCGGATATGAGGTCATTGACCTGGTGACTTAGCATCATGTCTTCACAACTGCCCTCGCTCTCGCCAATGCAGTCGGAGAAATCAAATCTCAGAGCAATAAACCCGTTTTCCGCTAATGTTTCAGCAAGCTCGTGTAAAGGCTTGAATTCCTTGAAGCTTGTGAATCCATGGCAGATTGCAGCTGCAGGAAGCCTGCCATTTATCTGGTCTGGCCTGTCAAGAATTCCTGCAAGCCTCAATCCCCTGCTGTTGTGGAAGAAAACCTTTTCGCTTTGCATTATCAAGATATTTATTGTCTGTTAAATAAAAGCAGCGGATTCTGCCGGCCCTAGCGGAATCCTCCTTCCACTAATCCACCCTCCTTTTACTGGACTCTACCCCTGAACTGTTTCATGTTTTTTCTTGAAATGTCTAATTAAAGAGGTCAAGAAGTATATGAGGCTCCCAATCACAACAAGCCAGACTGCAATAAGAACAAAAAGGCTCTTCTCACCTTCAGGTCTGTTGGATTTTATCATGCTGATTATTGCTGAAACTGCCAGAATTGTGTGTACAATACCTATGTAGTACCAGTCGGGTGAACGGAAGAAGCCAAACGGAAACGAAATAAATAGATAAAGCATTAATGCTCCGCCAATTCCTAAAATTATGAAACCTGTAATCACAACAATTTTAAAACTTATGCCGCTCCTCATATCTATTGTATGTTATAGCGGTATTAAAGACTACCGGCCTTAGCGGAACGCTCCTTCCGTCAGGTTTTTATAAGGAGAAAATATAACGCCGTTATGGAAAGGCTTATTAATCCCTCAGACAAGACATATTTTCCCAAAGTTTCTTCTGTTTATGGTGGTACAATGGAATCCATGAAGGTTACAGACCCAAAACTGGCTGAATATGTCGCCAAGCTGAAGGAATTCCTTCACGAGAAATACTTCCAGGCAATGGTGCAGGCAGCCAACGAAAGCAGGCCGGCTGTGGTGAGCTTCAGGGATCTCTACAAGTTCCGGCCCGCCATTGCAGAACTGCTTGCCGACAGGCCAGATGATTTCTTTGAGGCGGCGGGCCAGGCGGTGGAGCAGATAGACCTGCCAGCGCCTGTCCGGGTGCGCATTGCAGACATGCCTGATGTGGTGAGCGTCAGGGACCTGAGGTCAAGGCACGTGGGAAAATTCATTGCCGTCGAGGGCATAGTGAGGCGCGCCTCCGAGATACGGCCCGAGATTATGAACACCATATGGGAATGCGCGGAGTGCGGGGACAGCATAACCCAGGAAAGGAAGGGCAGCTTCATTTTCAAGCCCATGCAGTGCAAATGCGGGAGCAGGAAAGGGTTCAAGGAGACTGACAAGAAGATGATAGACACTAGGTGGATAACGATAGAGGAGCCCTTTGAACTGACAGAAGGCGAGCGGCCCTCACAGGTGAACATATGGCTGACAGAGGACCTGGTCTCTGTGGAAGGCAGGAGGATGACAGAGCCAGGCAACAGGCTGAGGATTACAGGCGTGCTGCGCGATGTCCCCAAAGGCAAATCCTTTTCAGCCAAGCTGGATTTCTTCCTTGAGGCAAACCACGCCACTGCGACAGAGATTGGCTGGGAGAAGATAAAGATCACGAAAAAGGACGAGGAAGACATCAGGAAGCTGGCGGCCGATGACAATGTTTATGAGATCCTGGTGGACTCGCTTGCGCCCACATTATACGGGATGCGGGAGATAAAGGAGGCCGTCATCATGCAGTTGTTTGGGGGCGTACAGAGGATAATGCCCGACAGGACAAGGACCAGGGGCGAGATACATATTCTGCTGATAGGGGATCCCGCTAGCGGGAAATCGCAACTGCTTAAGCTTGTTCCCCAGATTGTGCCAAGGGGAAAATACGTCTCAGGAAAAGGCACAACAACCGCCGGGCTGTGCACGACCTACGACAGTCTAATACAGCTGGGTAATGGCGGCATTGTGAAGATAGGCGATCTTGTGGAGAAAGAGCTCGAAAAAGGGAGCAAAGAGATTGATGACGGGGTTTTCATTTCGCAAAACCCTGCGGAATTGGAAATAGTATCATTCGATCAGGCGGCACTCAAGGTCACGAAAAAAAGGATTACACAATACTTCAAGATAAGGGCACCCAAAAGCCTTGTCAGGATAACCACGAGGACAGGCAGAACAGTGACTGTGACCCCTGAGAATCCAATTCCCATATTAAAGAAGGGGGAAGTTATATGGAGGAAAGCAGCGGACATTACGGCAGGCGAATACATTACCTGTCCCAGAATTCTGCCAGGGGCAAATAAGGCTGATTCCCTCCTGGAGTCTATTGACGGTTCATCGCATATGCTGAATGGTTCGGAGATGATAGAGCATCTGGCCTGCAGAATAAAAGAGACCTCCACAATCAGGGAATTCTCCAGAAAGCACGGCATAGAGGAGAATAATCTCTATCATTTCTGGAGGAAAGCGGATGCAGGCGGAAAGCCAAGGGTTTCGCAGCTAAGAACCATGTGCCTGGGACTGGGACTGGATGCGGAACAGGTCTTTCCAGAAGAGATTGTGCTTTCGCAGTATAATGGCCATCAAATAACGATGAAGAAAGACGTTTCAGAGGATTTGATGTACCTGATAGGCCTAATAGGAGGTGACGGCAGCATAAGCAGGACACCATTCGGCGGGTTTGACATAAAGTTTGCAAATGCAGAGGACAGTATGCTTGCTGCATTCTCCCGCCTTTGCAAGGAACAGCTTGGCATTTCCCCGCGCCGCGAAAAATCCCTGGATAGGGTTCCAAACATCAGATTCGCCTCAAAGATCTTTGCCGGCGTATTGGATGCGTTTGGCATCCCTCCCGGCAAAAAGGCGCATAATATCCACGTTACAGAGAAGCTTTCACTGCTGCCAAACCACCTGCTTAAGGGATACCTCCAGGGCATGTTTGACACGGATGGCTGTGCCAACCCAAGAAAGACTGGCGGCAGCAGTATAGAGCTTGATTCGGTCAGCAAGGAATTGATCGAAGGTGTACAGCTGCTGCTTCTGAGATTTGGCATAATTTCCAGGGTGAGAAAACGGAAGGCAACGCTTTCCTCAATCAAGGGCAGACCTGTCATATCGAAGGAAAAGTATACGCTTGAAATAAGCGGATCGGAGAATATCAGAAAGTTTGAGGATGCCGTTGGATTCAGGCTGCAAAGGAAAGCAGAAAAACTCAGGCAGATGGCAGGCTGGAAACACAATACGAAGGAAAACATAGACGTTATACCATCAATTGGAGGGATTATAAGAAAGGCGCGAAAAAGCCTTGGAATTTCTGCCAGATCGCTGTACGGGTATAAGAACTACTCTTACGAAACCGGTGAGAGGAATGCGACAAGGGGCTATCTGAAGAATGTGGCAACGAGGATGAAGGAGAAGGGGTATAATGATGATGTAAAGAGGGTGGAAAGATTTGCCTTTTCTGACATGTTATGGGACAAGCTCAAGAGTGTAGAGCTGTTGAAAAATCACGAGCACGAGTGGGTTTATGATGTTACAGTAGACGGGGAGCATAGCTTTGTCTGCAACGGGATGGTCATCCATAATACGGCTACCGTAAGCAAGGACGAGCAATTCATGGGCGGCTGGGTGCTTGAAGCGGGGGCAATGGTAATGGCCCACAGGGGGCTGCTTAGCGTTGACGAGTTCGAGAAGATGGCGCCCGAGGACCAGGTCGCCATGCACGAAGCATTGGAACAGGGCTGCTATGACGGGGGCACGGAAATCATACTGGAGGACGGCTCAGTGGAGAAGCTGGGCGATTTTGTTGACAAATTCACAAAAGATGAGGCAGGCGAAAAGATCGCGAAAGACATCTCGGACAAGGACATCTACCTCCTGTCGTCGGATTTCAGGCAGGTAAGGTTTTCAAAGGCCAAGGCTGTCGGGAAGCACATAGAGAACAAAATGTTTCATGTAAGGCTTAACACTGGCCAGGACATTGCGATAACACCTAACCACCCTGTTTTCATTGTAAGGGAGGGCAGGATAATCCCCATAAAGGCGGAAGAGCTTAAGGCTGGGGACTGCATACCTGTTCCCAAAAGGCTCTCGCTGGCAGGCAAGCCGCAGCTGCTGCCTGCCCAGAAAACCCATCAGGACAAAAAACACAAGCAAATACGGTTCCCTGAAAAGAGCAGCCCTGAGCTGTGCGAGTGGATAGGATTGGTGCTGGCTGAAGGGAACGCAGAGGTCAACAGGAAATCCAAAAATGGCGTCTGCTTCACTAATACGGATGGTGATATTCTTGAAAGATACAAACAGCTCATTGCAACAGCATTCAAATTAACGCCTTATGCGCAAAAAAACAGGAACAATGTCACAATGCTCAGGGTAATATCAAAACCCCTGCATGATTTTGTGCATTCAATTGGCCCCAGCATTCTTGCCAGGTCATGGGACAAGGAGATTCCTGAATGGGTTAACAAGGCTTCAAACAGTGAAATTGCGCATTTGCTGCGCGGCTTGTTTGACGGCGAAGGGTCTGTGAACCACACTTACGGGACAATAACATTCTCGACAACAAGCCGGAAGCTTGCAAGGCAGATACAGCAGCTGCTGCTGAGATTCGAAGTGTTTTCAGGCATTTATGATGACAGGAGCATGAAAGGCAAGAGAAAACACAAGGCATACAAGCTGCAGATATCAGGGAAGGAGAACATCAGGAATTTCGCAGAATTCATAGGCTTTGCCGGGAAAAGGAGGCATAGGCTGGAAAAACTCCTCAAAAAGAAAACCGTCTCCTCTCTGTGGAACCATGTGCCAAACATAATGCCTTCAATAGAAGAGGTGAGGAAGTCCCTGGGGCTTTCCTATGATGAGATAGCAGGCCATGAGATGACTGGCGCAAGAAGAAGGAATAGCACATCAAAGGAAATGCTGGCCATGATCGTGCGCGCCTTTGAGGAAAGGCTGCTCGAGCTTGAGGCCATATTGAAGGAGACCGAAAAGCCTCTTTCTTACAGGGATTTCAGGCGGCTGAGGGAAAAGGCCGGCATAAGCAGGTCGGAGATAGCAAGGGAGCTTGGCGTCAGCCAGCAGGTTTTCAGAAAAAGGCTTGCTGGCATGCTTTCCAACAGGGCTGCAGTGGAAAACCTGCGTTTCATACTCGATGCGCCTGTTGAGTGGGTAAGGGTAAAGGATATCAGCGCCAGGGAAGGGAAGCAGTGGGTGTATGATGTTGAAATGAATCCCACAGGCATTTTCATAGGGAATGGCATAATATGCCACAATTCCGTATCAATCGCGAAGGCCTCCATCGTGGCAACGCTTCCGGCCCAGACTTCTGTCCTCGCCGGCGGGAACCCCAAGTTCAGCAGGTTCGACCCCTACCTCTCAATCAGCAAGCAGATAACGATCCCCGATACGCTCCTGACAAGGTTTGACCTTAAGTTCGCGCTGAAGGACGTGCCTGACTCGGAGGTTGACAAGAAGGTGGTGGACCATATGATCAGGTCAAGGCATGCCGATTACGAGGGGGCAAAGCCGAAGCTCGAAGCGGAGTTCATAAGGAGATACATCGCCTACGCAAAGGACAACTGCAAGCCCGACCTTACCGAAGAGGCGGAGAAGATGCTGAAGAAGTTCTACATTAGCACGAGGAAGAAGGCAGAGGGCGGCGGCGCGCCTGTCCCGATCACCCTCAGGCAGTTTGAAGCCACCATAAGGCTTTCCGAAGCGGCCGCCAAGATCCAGCTTAGCCAGCAGGTGAAGAAGGAGCACGCCCAGAGGGCAATAAAGCTGATGCGATTCTCCCTCAGGCAGCTGGGCTTCGACCCTGAAACAGGGGCCATAGACATTGACAAGACGGAAGGCGGCGTGACTGCTACAGAAAGGTCCAGGATCAGGATTGTTCTTGACATACTGAACGAGCTGTCACAAAAGAAAAAAGAGATCGCCATAGCAGACCTCCAGGAGCGGGCAAGGAAGGAGGGGGTGGAGGACATAGACGAGGTGGTAGACAGGCTCAAGAGGGAGGGCATGCTCTTCGAACCATCGCCCGGCTTCGTGCAGAAGGTTTAAAGGGAAATCTTATATGCATGCCTTATAATAAAACATATGGCTGAGTATTATCAGGTCTGGTTCAGCGCTGAAACTGGTGGAAAGGCAAGGAAATCCCGATGGCATCATTCATCAAAATGGATGGCAACGAAAAGTTTCTCACGTTTCTCACCTTCTCCCTGAAGTAGAAGCCGCCCATCACGACCTTATCGTCCTCCTGAGGAACACCCAGGAAATGACCCCGAAAGAAACTATGTAGACCAGCATTTTCGCGATGAGTGCCATGATTGCCCCGGGAGGGAGGGTGTAGAAGATGAAGCCTTCGAGCAGCCTTATTGATATAGTGGTCGGCAGCTGCTCTGATACCGCCTTTATGATGGGCAGGAAGGCCTCCGTGGGGTAGAATATCCCCGTGAAGAAGAGGAGCGGGATGACGAACTTGAGGGACGCGAGTATCGCCGTGCCTTCCGTCTTCGAGAAGCTTGCTATTATCAGGCCGAACATGACGAAGATGAGCGCGGCCAGCGTGCCGACGGCGAAGATTGCCAGCACGTCGAAAGCGGACATCTGAATCCCGAGCCCCGCCGCCCCCGCCGCCAGTATGAGCGGGAGGGCGACAATTGTTATTATTGAATTAGATATCAGCTTCTCCAGGATTATGAAGCCC
Organism: Candidatus Aenigmatarchaeota archaeon; assembly: GCA_016202745.1. Taxonomy (GTDB): domain Archaea; phylum Aenigmatarchaeota; class Aenigmatarchaeia; order QMZP01; family QMZP01; genus JACQIG01. Next base: position 8,036 of record JACQOB010000078.1, read on the forward strand.
GTTGAGGTGGGCGATATTGATATCCTCTTCAGGATGCCCTGGTTCCTCTGCTTGATGAAGCTGATGGAAGACAGGAACACGCCCATCCACATCAGGATTATTATGATGACGCTGGGGAAGATGAAATTCACCAGCGGCTTGTCGCCGAAGACTCCAACCACCCTGGCCCTTAAAGGCTCCGAGAATTCAGGCGGTATGCTGCTTATCAGGCTGTTCACCCTTGTCTTTGTCGTCCTTACCTGGCTCACAGTCGAGCCCATCACCTTTTCGGCGTCGGCAAGCCTGGCGGAAATAGTGGTGAGTGATGACCTTACGGACCTGATGTTTTCCGCGACAGAATTCAGGTTGAGCCCCCTCAGGAAGTCCGCCGAGGATTCGAGGCTGGCCCTGATGGAATCAACATCCCCCTTCAAGGC
>JACQOB010000083.1 GCA_016202745.1 Candidatus Aenigmatarchaeota archaeon
TCTGGATGGCGGCGCCGTCAGGCAGCCTTATACCGACATTGTAGCCGCTGTCCAGCTTCAGTATTATGGTTTCAGGGTCACCCATGTCGGTCTTGGGCATCAGGAGCCCCTCATAGGCGTGCCCGTTCCTCTCGACCCTTATCCTGTCGCCTACCCTGGCGTGGGCCTTGTCAAGGGCGTGCTGGATGCTTTGCGGGTACATAGGCGTTTAAATTTGTTCATGGCGTCTTATATTCATGTTCATGCCGTGGGTGCACACCGCGAGGTACGCTGTTGAGATGGCTGGAAACGCAATGTATTTTCCGCGCAATCTGGGTGCGGTCTCCGCAGGCGGCCGCGGCGACAGGCGCACAAGAAGCGAAACTGCCAACGGGGCATTGAAGCTTATGCTGCTGACAAGCATTGCAGATGACATCATTGACAAGCGCAAATCGCCGCTGGATGAAAAATTTGAATTTCTTGACAGCCTCAGGTGTGCTGTCTGCTGGCGCGGAACATATACACGGAACTGCTGGCCAGGGACTCGCAGGGAAAGGTTGAAAGTATTTTTGATGTTCTAGATCGGGGAATATGCGCAGCTGCTGGACGATTTCGATGAGGTTGACACAGATCTTGCCGATGGCATGAACACCTACCCCGCTGCCAGGATCAGACTTGAAGGCGACACGCCTGCCGTCAGGGAGGACATAAAGAAGAGCATGCTTCGCCGGGCCGAACAGTCATTCGAGGAAGGCAGGACCGGGCTGGAAGAAGGCAGGCAAAGGGACATATACAGGTCAATCAGGCATTTTATCGACTTCAGGTACAGGGTGGTTCCGCATATTGGCAAAAACTTATAAAGCCGCCGCAATAGATAGGTGCTTATGGAAAGAAAAAACCTTGCCCTTGTGTTCGCATTCATAGTCATCGCCGCATTCATAGGCGTGTTCATAGCGCAAGCCCTCATTAGCCAGCCTGGGGCGCCCCCGGCCGGCGGGAAATACACGCTGACGGTAAACGTGGGAAGGCCAGCCTTCGACGTCGAAGTGAGGACAATCGAGGACCAGGCGAGGGCCCTGGCGATTACCAAGGAATCCGGGGTGGTGCAGTTCAGCCTGGAGCAGGGAGTTTATGTTGTATCGGCGAGGTCTGTGGTCGTGCCGGGAATAGCGAGGTCAGCTACCGTCATCCTTGACGGGGACAGGACTATTGACCTTTCTCCCTCCGCCTAAACTTTTTCCCAAAAAGTTTAATCAAAAAGGGAGGCTATCTCGCGAACAAAGTCCGACTTGAACCAATTGGATAAAGTCGGCAGGCATTCGCTCGATTACGCCTTCCTTTTGATGCGGGAATATTTGTGGGCATACAGTTTTGCAATGTGCACAAGGTAGTTGGCCACCTCCCCAGGGTTCAGCTTGCTCTTCCCGGACCTCCTGTTGTAGAAAAGGTAGGGAATCTCGGCAATCTTCCCGTGCCTGCCTTTCACCAGGATCTCCAGGCCTATCTTGTATCCTTTCGGCGTCAGTGTCACGCCGCCTATCACGTCTTTCCTGAAGAAGAAGTATCCTGACATGGGGTCCCTCACTCCGGTGAGGCCGACTGCAAAAAGCGCGGCTGTCCTTGACCTGAGCCTCTTGAAATAGGACCAGCCGGCTATCCCGCCGCCTTTAACGAACCTGCTGGCTATTGCAATGTCAGACTTTTCAAGCGCCTCAAGCAGCTGCGGTATCCTGTCCGGCGGGTGCGACAGGTCTGCATCCATTACGCCTATTATGCCCGCTTTGGAGTGCCTTATGCCTTCCAGAACGGCAGAACTGAGGCCTGACTTCCTTTTCCTGAGGATTAGCCTGACATTAAACTTCTTGGAAAGACCTTTGACAATATCTGCGGTCCCGTCAGGCGAGTTGTCGTCCACTACTATGACTTCGCCTGCTATCTTATTCCTTGAGAAAACCCAGAATATTGCCGGTATGAGCTTGCCTATGTTTTCCTTTTCATTATAGGTGGGGATTATTATGGAGACTTCTTGCACGCCAATCATACTAATTCTTGCCGGTAAGCATTAAGTGTTTGCCCTGCTGCACGGCAA
>JACQOB010000090.1 GCA_016202745.1 Candidatus Aenigmatarchaeota archaeon
GGCTGCCGTACAGCACCACAGGGTTTATGATCCTCAATTCATGCGAATACCTGGCCTTCTCCACTGGAGGCGGCTTGTTCAATAAGAATATCTTAAGGCCCAGGTGGTATGCGAGGCCTATCTCCATGAGGGTGGAAGCCCCTATGTAGCCGTTGATGCCGTTCTTGGGATAGTTCAGCACGAGTATTGCGTCGCACTCAGAGAGCGACTTGAGATCCTTCCTGATCACGTCATTCTTAACGCAGTGCTCAAAATCAGCTTCCATGTCAGTGTTATCATACAGGCCCTCTGCAACTGTCACGGCATCGCATGGTATTTCTGCCGCATGGCCCATTGAATCCAGCCTCTTCTTCGCCTCGATCATTTCCCTTGAGAACGCCATGCTTCCGCAGATTTTTATTTTCATGCAGTCTGTTTGGCAATAAATAAATAAAAAGCTTGCCAGTCCTGGCGGCCTTACGCTAGACTACTGGATATACTGGCCGCCTTCCAGAAGCGTGTCGGGAAAGTTAAAATCGCCCTTCTCCAGCTGGTGCCTGGCCAGGCGGAGGCGCTCCCTTATCCTGCCATTCTCCGGGCTAAGCCCCGCGGCCCGGGATAGCGCCATTTCTGCCGCCTCATAGGAATCCCGTTCGTTTCTCAGCATCAGGGCAGAGCCCATGTTGGCAAGGGTTGCTGCCGCATACTCCGCATTGAGGAATGTTGCATGGTTAACAAGGCTTGTATAAATCTTCAGCGATTCCCTAAAATATGCAAGCTGCGCCTCGGATTCCCCTAAGTCAAGAACGCCTTTTTCGAAAAGGGCCTGTATCCCTTCCAGGTCATCTGCGGCAATACCAAGCCTGCTCAGCTTTCTTATTGACTTGCACGTGATATGCCTTGCAAGGTTCTTGTAAGTCCTGGCCTTCTCCTCGGTGAGCAGCGTAGTGTAATAATTCAGCGCAGGCTCATCGGCTGCCGCTATCCCGCACAGCGCCCCGGCCGTCTCAATAAGCGGAATGACGGACCTGTAGGCTTCCTCTGAAGCCTTTTCCAGGGCCGTGCAGTCCTCCCCCCTCGCAAGCGTGCCTGGGAGCATGGACTGGTATTCCTCCCCTATGTCAGCAAGGTTCCTGGCCACAACGTGCGGGGGCTCAAAGAATTCACCGTCAAGCCCGTGCACATACAGGGCCATCACCATGCCTTCTGTGAGGATGCCTATTTTCCTGCCATGCGGGACACTGGCGGCTTCCTCATTTGATTTGTATGCCTTAAGGAAAACTGTGCCTGTCCCCCTCCTGATCTTTTCCAGGCCACGCACGCGGCCGGAGGCATACCTGGCCAGTGCATCCTCCGCCCTGGCGCTTTCCCCGCTGCCAAGGACACTATAACCAAACGTTATCACTTCCATCATTTATCTGTGACTGGAAGTTTTTTATGTATTGGGAGGCAGTAATTCTCATGAAGGCAGACCTCCACGGGCACACCAAATACTCGTTCGACGCGATAACAAGCCCCAGGAATTATATTAAAGCCGCAAAAAAATCCGGACTGGATGCAATAGCTGTTACGGACCATAACCATGCAAAGGCCTGGGAGGAGCTAAAGCAGCTTTCCAAGCAGCATAAGATAGGGCTGATTCTCGGCGAGGAGATCAAGGCAAGGATATACGACAGGAAAACAGGCGACGTGATTGGGCTGTTCCTTACGGAAGCGATAGCGCCGTCGGACCCGCTGGAGGTGATGGACAGGATAAGGCAGCAGGGCGGGCTGGTAGTGATACCGCACCCCTTTGACGCTTCCAGGAGCTTCAGGATGCCCGAAATAATCAGGAAGGCTGACCTTGTTGAGGTGTTCAATTCCAGGGTGTTTTCCGGGGAGGCCAACAGGAAAGCGCTGGAAGCCGCAAAAAAATACCGCCTTGGCTTCTCGGCAGGCAGCGACTCGCACATGCCCAGGGAGATTGGGAGGGCTTTTGTCAGGGCGGACTGCAATTCCACAGAGGGACTATACAAACTATTGAAAAAGGGGAAGGTCAGGCCGGAAGGGAGAAGGAGCAGCGTCTGGGTGCACGCGGTTTCTACTTTGGCAAAATTGAGAAGATAGGGAAAGCTATGCAACTGCTGGCTAAACAATCGGGGGCTGTTATTTAATGTAATCTTGATTTAGAATCAACGTTGCCTTTCAGACTATCGGCAGAATACATCAATAGATAACGTTCAAAAGGCTCTTCTTCATCAGCTTGCCACGTCTTAACC
>JACQOB010000088.1 GCA_016202745.1 Candidatus Aenigmatarchaeota archaeon
CTGCTGGCTGACTGGATTAAGGCCTTGTCAATGGACTGGGCCATTTCCAGGAGGAGGTATTATGCCACTGAGATACCCCTCTGGTATTGCAAGAACTGCCAGGGCACAATAGTTCCCCCCAAAGGGAAATATTACAGGCCATGGAAGGAGAAGCCGCCGGTGGAAAAATGCCCAAGGTGCGGGAACATAGAGTTCACACCCGAAACGCGCGTCTTTGACACCTGGTTTGACTCGTCAATTTCCCCCCTGTATATCCTTAAGTACGGTGATGATGCCCTCGGCGCAGGCCTGCCATGTTCCCTCCGGCCCCAGGGGAAGGAGATAATAAGGACGTGGCTGTATTATTCGCTTCTGAGGGCATACCAGCTGACCGGCAAACCCGCCTTTGAGAACGCATGGATACACTACCACGTGCTTGACGAGAATGGCATCAAGATGAGCAAGTCCCTTGGCAACGCGATAGACCCCAATGACGCCCTGGACAAGTATGGCGCGGAGCCCTTCAGGATTTGGTGCGCGCTCGAGGGGAACATAACGGAGGATGACATAAGGTGCTCAAACGAGAGGATAGAGGCGGGCCTGAAGTTCCTGACAAAGCTGTGGAACGTGGCCAGGTTCATCTCAATGTTCCCGAAGCCCAAATCCGGCAAAGCCGACCTGCAGGTGCTTGACAAATGGATACTGAAGGAAGTGAACAGCCTCACGAAGGCCATAATGGAGAACTACGACAGCTTCAATTTCAACAGGCCCGCCCAGGAATTGAAGCACTTCATCTGGGAAACATTCGCCTCCCACTACCTGGAGCTTGTCAAGATGCGCGCCTACAACCAGGACGGGCAGTTTGCGCGTGCGCAGCAGCAGGCCGCCATTTATACGCTCTACCATGTCATGGAGAGGATGCTGCTGCTGCTGTCGCCTATAGCCTGCTTTGCAACGCACAAGATATACAAGGACATCTGGGGAGGGGAAATAGGGAAGCAGAAGTTCCCTGTGCACGACAAAAAAATATCAGCATGGAAATTATCTTTCAATAATGAAGACATACTGGGACTGAACAGCAGGATCTGGAAGCACAAGAAGGATAAGGGATTGTCCCTAAAGGCCCCAATAAAGACATTGATAATCCACAGAAAATTCAAGCCAATAGAGGGCGATTTAAAGCTTGCACATAATGTTGAAAGCCTGGAATACGGGACTAGGTTCCATATAACCTTTGGGGGGAAGAACTAACTGCTGGGTGAGACTTCCAAAAGTCTTTTGGGAACTCTGGTGTGTTTCGTGTTCAAGGCGTCGCTTGCATAAAGCCTATAGTATTTTTGAGAAACTTTCCATTCATCTCCAGTTTTGCACTCGTCTTCAAATTCTGTTAGTGTTTTTTCATCACAGGCTTTTATCGAGCAGTATCCTCTCCGTTTTGGCTTGTAAGTGAACCACCCGTTAACAGGGTCTATTGGGTCTTCTATTCTTGTTATGTCCCTATCATATTGCGCTGTTTGGCTGATTGGTATGTCGGTCTTTACAAATTCCAGACCTTTGTCTATCGTGACAAAATCTGTTGCAAATTTATCATATCCGCGTTTGACAGAAACGCCGTCTTTCGGGTTTCCAAAGTCATCTTCTAGTCTGGTAACATCAGCTGACCCGCTACCCGGATAGTGATGTAATATTATGACAGGTGTTCCTTTAGGGATGCGAACTATTCTAAGAAGGGGGCGGATGTTTAGTCCTACTTTGGAGTATATGGACCTTGCGAGCTCCATGAGGTTGAAGCCAGATTTTCTTAATTTTTCATGATAGGCTCTTCCAGAAAGTCCCTTGCTCACATCATCTATCATATCTTCATATTCTGAAGAGATAGTGAACATGGAGCTGAATGTTGTTCCAAATTCTGTCCTTAGTTGCCACTCATATGGGAATCCGAAAAAGACATCCCTTATTTTTGCCTTCGTGTCGGGCGCAGGCAGCATTTTCTCTCTCCCGAGGGCTTTTCTTATTATATGGTCAGGGAAGTTCTCCAGTTTTGAGAGTATTTTCATGGTTTCGGACCTTTCTATCCACCTGCTATCCACAAAAGGCAGGTGTCTGTAACTGCTCATCTGCCTGAAGTAATCATTAAAATCGTCAACCCTGTCCTGGAAATCCACCTTCATCAGCCTCCTGAACTTCCCGTAAGGTCCATTGGGGAAAAACCTTTCCAACAGCCTGAAATGGTCTGCCGTTGAGGGGTTTATCAGGGATTGGTAAAGCCCTATGTTGCCTACCATCGTGATTTCTATTGGGACATTTGTTTGCAGGGAAAGCAAATTGCAGAACTCCTCTATGTTATAGGAGAGTGGATTGTAACCCATGCTGCCTTTACATCGCAATGCCACGTCGACATCGCTCCTTCTCGTGTGTTGCTCGCCTATATCAGGATGTAGTCCCCATGTGGTGGAGCCGTAAACAACAGCGATAGGGTTTTTTGGGTCTTCATAATCCCACAATTGTGTTGTCACGAGGCTCACTGTTTGGTCTTCTAGAAAAGATGCCACAGCATCCCGTGCCTGCGTGACAGCTTCCCTTGTAGGAAACCTTTCCCTTAGCTCTTCATAGGTGTAAAACTTTGACATATCAGGAACTTGCTAATAAAGTTTTTAAGTGAACGTTGCGGCTATTTTATAATCAAATACATACGATAAATATGCTCGAAATAGTGTTCCTGGGCACGGTCTCCGGCATCCCGACAAGGAAGCGCAACCATTCGTCCATCTGGTTGCAGTATTCCAGCGAGACAGAGGAAAGCCTCCTGTGGGACTGCGGGGAGGGCACGCAGAGGCAGATGCTCAAGGCAGGCGTCAATTTCATGAGGATAGGGGGCATATTCATCACCCACTGGCACGCTGACCACTGGGCAGGGATAATAGGCCTGCTCCAGACAATGAACCTTGAGAAGAGGACGGAGCCGCTGCGCATTTACGGGCCTGAGGCAGAGAGGTTCGTTGATGACATCCTTGACCTGGGCTACTGGGGCCCCAGGTTCGAGGTGGTACCGGTGGAGGTGCCTTTTGAGGGCAGCGGGATTACGGGCCTGTACAAGTCAAAGGACTTCGAAATCCTCTCCACCCCTGTGAGGCATAACATACCCGCGGCAGCCTACTGCTTCAAGGAGAATGATGCGTGGGGCGTTGACATCAAGAAGGCTGAGAAATTGTATGGCCTGAAGACCGGGCCGCTTGTCGGGAAGCTGAAGGAGCACGGCGAAATTGAATTCAAGGGCAGGAAAATCAGGCTCGAGGACGTTGGCATTGTAAAGAGGGGCATAAAGGTCGTCTATTCAGGCGACACTAAATATTCCGAAAACCTGGTGAAGCTGGCCAGCGGCGCAGACATGCTGATACATGAGGCCACTTTCCTGGAGACAGAGGCGGGCGACATGCACTCCTCCCCAAAGGACGCGGCGATGGTTGCGAACCAGGCCGGGGTTAAGAAGCTTGTCCTGACACATTTTTCCAGGCGCTACCAGGACGCCAAGCCGCTTGAGGACGATGCAAGGAAGGCATTCCCTGACACGGTGGCAGCTGAGGATTTAATGCGATTGACGTTGAAAAAGCAGTAAAGGCTTTAACCCCTCCCCCCGCCACCTTACTGTGTATGACAGAATCAATTGAGGACGTTTATGAGGCGCTGGGCTGCAATGCCTGGAGAAGCGCCCTTGAGGTGGCTGCTGAATTGAGGAAAAGGAAAAAAGGATGCGGCGTACAGGGACAAGAATCCCCGCATTGCGGCAGGGGCAGCCGTGCACACGCCTTAACGGCCTGGGGGTATATAAAGCTGACCGAAAGCTTTATATATAAG
>JACQOB010000082.1 GCA_016202745.1 Candidatus Aenigmatarchaeota archaeon
GTCTAAGGCTGAGGGAAGCCATAAACTCCCTTTTCAGGAGGAAAAAGAGCATCAGGATAGGCCTCTATGGGCCTGTCAACTCAGGGAAGACGACACTGGCTAACAGGATAAGCATGGACTGGCTGGGCGAGGAGCTGGGCGCTGTTTCTGAGGTACCACACGAGACGAGGGAGATAGTGCAGAAAGAGAAAGTGACAATGAAATACAACGGGAAGTCAATAACGTTCAACCTTGTTGACACGCCGGGCATAGCCACCAGGATTGACTACGAGGAATTCCTCAAGCATGGCATCGAGGCCAAGGACGCCAAGAAGAGGGCGCGCGAGGCCACCAAGGGCGTGATCGAGGCCATCAAATGGCTTGACGACATGGACCTGGTGATATTCGTGCTTGACGCCACCATGGACCCGATCAACCAGGTGAACATAACAATGCTCGGCAACCTGGACGCAAGGGACATACCCGTGCTGATAGCCGCCAACAAGATCGACATGAAGGGCTCGAGGACGCAGAGGATAAAGAGCGCGTTCCCGCCCTACAAGGCCGTGGGCATATCAGCCAAGAACGGGAACGGCATCAGCGAGCTTTACAGGAATGTCCTGGAGCTGGTGGGCTGACAAGGCCAACCCGGGCAAATCTTTATAACAGGACGCGGACAAATGGATTGGTATGCACTACTGCACCGCGTGCGGGAAGACGCTCAGGGAAGGGGAGAATTACCTGAAATTCCACTGGGGCAACGGGATGCATTATCTGTGCACCTTTGCCAGATAGCCTGATTGTATTATAGTGACAAATGCTTCACATGCTGGCCAGTGCCAATATCACAAAGCCAGACTTCACCAACTAATCAATATCAATAAGGAGACAAGTATACGATGCCAAACAGGTGCACAGGCTGCGGGAAGATACATCCGGATGACGCCGCCTACATCATCAATAACGGCTGCGAGTGCGGAAGCAAGTTCTTTTTCTTCGTGAGGGAGGAGGACCTCCATGCGCTTGAGAATGAAATGGAGGGCATGACAGAGGAGCAGGTTAAGGAGATAGAGGGCGACGTCAGGGAGATACTTTCCGATGGCGACGGAATGGGCACGGTGATACTTGACCTGGAATCAATAAGGGCTGTCGGCCCGGGGAAATATGTCATAGACATAACCAGCCTGCTTTCCCAGAAACCAATTGTGATTAAGACTGGGCCGGGTAAATACAAGATAGATTTCTCCGTCCTTGCGGGGCTCCATGGCAAGGGGATCAGGGACAGGAAAAAGTCATTCACCTCAGGGCGCTGAGTATCGCCCTGCCGAACCTTTCCGCCGCCCCGGGGGCGTCCGCAGTTATTATGTTCCCGTCAACCTCCACCTGCTTTCCTGTGTAATCAGCCTCGTAATCCACCAGGAGCGATACTGCCCAGTCGGCGTTGAAGACAGTGGCCTTCCTGCCATGCAGCACTCCGGCCCTGGCCAGCACTGTCCCGCCCAGGCAGATTGAGGCCGTGATCTTCCCGCTGTTGCAGGCTTTCTTTACCAACTGCAGCACCTCGGGGTAATCAGCCAGCCTGGGGCTTCCCGGACCGCCCACAACAATGACAGCATCCCACTCCCTTCTTAGCGCTTCCTGGACTGTCAGGTCTGGCTTAACCCTCAGGCCCAGGACGCCCGCACAGTCCTGCTTCTCTATAGAGGCAACAGAACACTTGTGGCCTGCCTTCGTGAGGATGTCAAAAGGCTTCTGGAATTCCTCATCCCTGAACTGGGACTGCGCGAGGATAAAGAGGGCATTTGTCATGAAATCACTTCAATTCATTATAAGTCTTCTGCAATAAAAGCGCGTCCTCTTCTATGTTGGGGCTTTCCGAGATGACTACGCCTTTTATCTTGTAATCCTTCCATGCCTGCACAAGATCTGTGTAATTAAGTTTGCAGTCATTAAGATTGACATGATTCCTCTCACCTGACATGCCGTACTCAATCCCGGCGGCATGGATGTGCATGTTTTCAAGTCCTTCCCTCCCGAGGTGCTTTTCAACCAATGCAAGGTCGGCTGACCAGTCATTGTAGCTGTTATGCTTTCCCATGCTCCTTGCATGCTGGTGCGCGAAGTCGATGCAGGGCATCACCCCTTCTGTCTCCGCGGAGATCCTGACTATTTCTTCCAAGCCCCCGAATTGGGACATTTTGCCGCCCAGCTCAGGCCTGATCCAGATGGACAGGCCTTCACCCCGCAATTGCTTTACAGCCGCCTCCAATTCCTTCTTCACCTGGCCGTATACGCTCCCGTGCGGCTGCTTCATGTAATATGCTGCATGGAAGCATATGCTCCACGCGCCGCACAAAGCAGCTGTCCTGCCCGACTGCAGCACCCACCGCCTGCTGGCCTCGAGCGTTTCCCTCTTCTGCGCGTTCAGGTTGACCCAGTAAGGGCCGTGAGCTGAAAGAACAATATTTTCCTTTTCTGCTGCTGTTTTAACTTCTGGGGTTTTGCTTTCCCTGATATTTATCGATCTTACAAACTCCAATTCCATTGAACCAAGGCCTAACTTTTTAACTTCTTTTATTCCGCCCATCGTGTCTCCAGACTTCGCAGACCAGGGTATCCCTGCCGTGCCGAACAGAAGGTCTTTCATGGAATGAATTAAGATTATATAATTATTAAGGATACATTATGTTATGGACCTAAGTAAAATCCAGAAAATGAAATCTGAATTCGACAGGGAACGGGGCTGGGACAAGTCCAGGGCGTCCAATGTCCTTGTGCACCTCCTGGAGGAGCTCGGGGAAGTTGGCAGGTTTGTGAATTTTGAGGAAAAGTACAAGACAAGGGAGATAGGCCATGAGCACGGCATCAGCAGGGAAGAGCTGGGCAGGGAATTCGCCCAGTCATTCATGCTTTTCCTGCAGCTGGCAAACCATTATGGCATAGACCTGGAAAGGGCCTTCGCTGACGAGATAAAGATAATGGAGAAGAGGTTCAGGAAGTGATATGAAGTATATTATGGCTTTTGGCGCACATTCGGATGACATAGACATCCGGGCGGGCGGAACTGCTGCGAAATATGTTGATAAAGGATATGGGCTTGTCTATGTTGTGGTGACGACTTCCGCCAGCGGCATCAACGGCCTTTCACCGAACGGATCAATAAAAATAAGACATGGGGAGGCAAGGAAGGCAGCAAAACTATATGGAACTGAACCCGTATTCCTGGATTTTCATCAATGTGTTTACCCTCCAGGAAAAACAGACAGGCTTCCAAAAGGAAATATCTGCATCTCCCAGGCATCTGATAATGAGAAAACAATAAGGATGGTAACGAACCTGATTCTAAAATATAAGCCAGAAATTATACTGACACATTGCACAGATGATTTGCATGAGGATCACTACCATACATCAGCGCTTGTCTATATTGCCTATAAAAGAATTCAAAAAACCCTGACTTCTGCAAGATTGTGGCTATGGCCCAGCGGCAGCAGGGGTTCTATAATAGAGTTCAAGCCGAACAAATTTGTTGATATAGAGAATTACTTAGCCGCCAAAGACAGGGCAATAAAAGAACATAAGTCGCAGTGCGCGAGAAGCCCACGGTTACGGACTATTGCAATAAAAAATGCAAAGTTCTGGGGCAATAAATGCAGATTCAGGCTTGCCGAGGCTTTCATAGAGGTTAAATAGTTACTGGTGAACCACTGCCTTGTACCTGTGCACCAGTTCGTTCACAAAATCCCAGTTGATGTGCTGCATGAACAGTTCTACATACTTCTTCCTTGAGGTGGCGTAGTCGATGAAGTAGGCGTGCTCATAGACGTCAAGGATGAGCAGCGGTATGCAGCCCCAGACGCCGCCCTGGTTGTGCACGTCGCAGACATAGTTGTGCAGCCTGCCGTCAGTGAGGTCGAAGGCGAGCACCACCCACCCCCTGGAAACAAGCCCGCATGCGGCGAATTCCTTTGCCCAGGCCTCGAAGCTACCGAAATCCCTTTCAATCAGCTTCAGGATGTCGCCATGCGCCTTGGCCACCGAACCCATGTTGTCGAAATACCACTCGTGCAGGCGGACGCCGTTTGTGGCGAACGTCTCCTCTACTTTCAGCTCGCGAAGATCGCTGAAGGTCGCGTTGGCCGTCTCAAGGTTGACAGCCTTGAGCTTCTCCCTTATCTCGTCAATCTTCTTCACATAGCCTGCATAAAGCACGTCATGGTGTTCAGCAAGCTGCTTCTCAGAAAGGAAACCCTCTATCCTCTTGTACGGCAAAGGCTTTACTTCTGACATAATAACACCCCCTGGATAATCATACCATAAAGTTATATTTGTGGTTTAAATGTTTTATACGGCAAAGGACAAATAATAAGCATGCCGCAGGTCAAGACAGTGAAATCTGTTCTGAACGAATTGATAGACAGGTCTAACGACCAGATAATGAGGATGAGGCTCATAGAGCAGAGGGGCAAGGGCCTCGCCTTCCGCGTGAATGCGCTGGAACAGGACATACTGCAGGAGAAGAAGAAGATATCGAAAGCCCTGGATGACTTCTCAGGCAGGCTGTCCTCGATGGATTCCAGGGTGGGGAAGATGGAAACGATGATGAAGGAGATTGTGGAGCAGATGAAGAGGTTCGTCACGCAGGCAAAGCTGCAGGAGATTGAGAACCTGCTGGACATATACAATCCAGTGAAGTCGCAGTTCATTACAAAGGCAGAAGTGGAGGAGATGATAGAGGAGAGGGTCCAGAAATAGGCGGCAAAACATTTAACTATAAGGACAAAATATAAGTGATATTTTATGTTTCTGATGCTTTTTGGGAAGAAGAGGAGCGAGGTCATAGGGCCGCCAGCTTCAAGGATACCCACCGACGAAGTCATCTCCTATTCCCAGCAGGGGTTCACGGAGCCTGAGATAATTGACGTCCTGAGGAAGGAGGGATACTCCCCGCAGGAGGTGGACAGGGCAATGAAGGATGCCCTGAGGTCTTCCGTAAGGGATGTTGGTTCGCCTTACAGGCCGATGCCAAGGCAGGTGCCTTCAGGCCCGGCTGGCTTCCAGGAACGGCCTGTACAGCAACCGAAGCCCACCAGGTTTGAGGACAGGCTGCCCGCATTGGAGCCGCCCGGAATGGCCAGGCCGCAGCCCCAGCGGAGGCGACCGCCACTGGGCTTCGAGGAGGAGCGGATGGATGAGGACGAGGATGTCCCGGAACGGTTCACTGAAGAGAACGAAGACCTGAAGCTGCCTGAATTCTTTGACCGGCCGCCTGCCCCCATCAAGAGGCTTGAAAGCCCTGTCCGGGGCAAGAGCCAGGAGCTTGAGGAAGTCGCGGAAAGCGTTGTCGAGGAGAAGTTCGAGCAGGTTAAGAAGAGGATAAACGACATGACGGGAAAGGTGAACCAGCTGAACATGAGGATATCGGAGCTGGAGAAGAAGATTGCAGGGGCGGAGACCGCCAGGCCAGGCGAGCTGGAGGACATGGAAAAGAAGATGGAAACCTACCAGGATTCCATCGAGAAGGTGTCCACAAAGATGGAGTCCATGGAAAAAGTCATGAAGGACAGCCTCACCCCAATGATGCAGTCCATGCGCATGCTATCCGACACGCTGAAGTCAATGAAGGCGACGAAGCCTCCCAAATACTGAAAGCATAAATAGCTGATTTCTAAGTAATGCAAAGGCTGGGCTATAGGATAGTGGAGGAAACGGGCGGTATCTGCCTCGTCAAGCCATCCGTGGTGCCCGAAGACTGGCCGTATGGCAGTCTTGATTCTCCGACAGCGCTGGCCGTGATTTACAGTAACGGGTCTGTTAATCTGGTAAAGCCACGGCAATGGGTTCTGGACTGCTTCCCGGCGTATGTGGCCGGCCAGAAGCGCCTGAGAGATGCGATTGAACAAGAAACTAATCCGCGCCGCTGAACGCTTTTATACCTGTCCATTCATTATAAATCATGCAAAACGACCCTGGTTCTGGCCGCAAGACGAGATTCATAGCGATAACAGGCGGCGTTGTTTCAGGGCTTGGCAAGGGGGCTGTCACGGCATCCATCGGGAACCTCCTCCAGGCGCAGGGGTATGTGGTGACCCCGATAAAGATAGACCCCTACATCAACATAGACGCGGGGACCATGAGGCCCACCGAGCACGGCGAGGTATTCGTCCTGGACGACGGCGGCGAGACAGACCAGGACCTTGGGACATACGAGCGCTTCCTGGGAAAGAACATGACAAGGGAGAACAACATGACAACCGGCCAGGTTTACAGGACTGTCATAGAGAAGGAAAGGAACCTTGAGTTTGACGGGAAGTGCGTCGAGGTCATTCCGCACATACCGCAGGAAGTGGAGAGGAGAATAAAGACCTTGGGGCAGAAGAATGGCGCTGATTTTGTGCTGATTGAGGTGGGCGGGACTGTGGGAGACTACCAGAACGTGCTCTTCCTTGAGGCAATAAGGCAGATGCACCTCAAAGGCGACCCAGTAATCGTGGTGCATGTTGTCTACCTGCCTATACCCAGGAACCTTGGCGAGATGAAGTCAAAGCCGGCCCAGCATTCTGTAAGGATGCTCAACGAGGTCGGCATACAGCCTGATTTCATAGTCGCGAGGGCTGAGAAGCCGCTGGACAGCATCAGGAGGGAGAAGCTTTCCCTGTTCTGCAACGTGAAGCCTGAATGCGTCATATCAGACCCTGACCTTGAGACAGTTTACGAGATGCCTGCCATCTTTGAAGAGCAGGGCATGGCGAAGATGATACTGGAAAGGTTTGGGCTCCCCTACAAGAAGAATCCGGATGGGTTCATCAAGTGGGAGGGCTTTGTTGAAGGCATCAGGAACGCCAGCCATGGCATCCGCATAGGCATAGTGGGGAAATACTTTGACACTGGCGATTTCACCCTTGAGGATTCGTACATATCGGTGATAGAGGCAATAAAGCACGCCTCATGGCACAGCGGGGCGAGGCCTGCCATACAGTGGATTGACTCGAAGGCATTCGAGAAGGGACGCGAGAAGCTTACCGCCCTTAAGGATTACCATGGCATAATTGTCCCGGGCGGCTTTGGCGGGTCCGGCGTGGAGGGGAAGATACTGGCAATACAATACTGCAGGGAGAACGGCATACCATACCTCGGCCTCTGCTACGGCATGCAGCTGGCTGTTGTTGAGTTCGCCAGGAATGTGTGCGGCATGAAGACTGCCCACTCCACAGAGCTTGGCAGGACAGACTGCCCTGTCATCGACATCCTGCCTGAGCAGCAGAAGAACATTGAGCAGAAGCTCTATGGCGGAACGATGAGGCTGGGCCTTTGGCCTGCTGTCCTGAAGGAAGGCACCCTGGTGAGAAGCCTCTACGGCAGGGCAGAGGTGAAGGAGAGGCACAGGCACAGGTATGAGGTGAACCCTGACTATATCAGCAGGCTTGAAGGGCACGGCCTGGTCTTCTCAGGCGTGTCGCCTGACAGGAGGCTTATGGAGTTTGTCGAGCTTCCCGGCCATCAGTTCTTTGTGGGCACGCAGGCCCATCCGGAGCTGCTGTCCAAGGCCCTGCAGCCGCACCCGCTTTTCGTCGGCTTTGTGAAGGCCTGCCTAAACAGCAATTCCGGCGACGACAGGCCCGACGGCTACAAGTCCGCCGATGATAAGCCCGACGAAAGCTGCAAATCCAGCGATAACATCGCTGGCAGGCACTCAATCGTCGGTGGGCACCGCATCGCCGGCGGGCACCCGAGGGGGCGTGGCGTTGCTGAACCGAGGGCAGTGGCAACCAAGGCCTGATTTTATCACTCAAGCATAGGGAAAGCTTTATAAGTATTGGATTGGCATTCTGTTAGTGGATTATGAAGGATATTGCCAATCCGGGGCTTACTGAACAGGAGAGTGCAGATATCGCCGAGATGCACAAAATCATTAGGGGCAGCAATATCAGTCCTGAGGGCCAGGAATTTGTGCTGAGAGTCCAGGAAAGGGAGACCAGACGGGCCGCAATTGATACGTTATCAGGGCTGTATAACACCCGCGTGCTTCACGCCGGGCTCAGCGGCAGTTATGAAGGCGCTGAAAGGAGAAGCAGGCAGGAAGGCTACGCGATAGCCTGCATTGACATTGACG
This sequence comes from Candidatus Aenigmatarchaeota archaeon, assembly GCA_016202745.1. Classification (GTDB taxonomy): domain Archaea; phylum Aenigmatarchaeota; class Aenigmatarchaeia; order QMZP01; family QMZP01; genus JACQIG01. The sequence continues at coordinate 8,093 of JACQOB010000082.1, forward strand.
ATTTTAATAACATCAACAACACATACGGGCATCCTGTCGGTGATGAGATCATATCGCTGCTGGGGGGGATGATAATGGCAATCACAAGGCACGATGACATACCGACAAGGGCCGGGGGTGACGAGTTTGTCATACTGATGCCGAAAACAGCTTACAAAGGCGCGCTTAAGGTCGGCGAAAGGATAAGGGAGGACATGATATACAGGTCATTTAATCTCACAGCAGAAAAGCGGGGTAAGCTGCTGGAAGACGGGGCAACAGACGCGGATGTCGCCAGGCTTGCGAGGCTGGAAAGGGTTACAGTCTCCTGCGGCGTGGCTTATACAAGCAGTCCAATGGGGGTCCAGGATCTTTACGGGAAGGCCGACGAAGTCCTTTATGCGGCCAAGGCCGCGGGAAAGAACCGCGTTCTAGGGATTGAAATCTAATCTTTTTTGTATTCCGCCTTCAGTATTTCCTTTATGGCTTTGGCCCGCTTGTCGCCGAAGCCATCGAGCCTCTTGAGGCTGCCCTCTGTCGCGCGGAAGAACCGCTCAGGGGTCCTGTAGTGCTCAAGCAGTTGGCGCGCCCTTTTGCCGCTTATCCCGGGCAGGCCGGCCACGAGGGCCTCCTGCTGCCTGTGCGTGGGCATGCTTTTCTTCACAGACCTTATCTGTAGCTGCAGCTCCCTTTTCTCCTTCACTTGCTCCCTGTAGGCTATCCAGTATATCTGCGCCGCTGTCTCTTTTGAGTTCCTCGTCCAGAGGGTGGGCAGCTGGTAGTCTATTGTGAGCGAAGCCAGCGCGCCGCGTATGGCATTGGCGTGCACGTTCCTTTCTACATAGAGGAGTTCGGGGTTCCCTTCCATGATAAGCACGGGCCTCTCATAGGCCTCTGAAAGGCCATGGACCTGCCTGAATACCCTCTGGTCTATCAGGGAATTAATGAAATCATCAATGGTCTTCCTTTCAACGCATACCCTGTCGGAGCAGATATAGTCGCCCGTGGCGAGCTGCTTCTCAACCACGTCAGCCCCCAGTTCCCTTAAAAAGCGCGTGACATTGGACTGCAATTCCCTGGAGTCCGCAATTATTGTTGGCCTTGCTGGCATGCCGGCTATATCCCTGTGGCTCAAGCCGGAGATTGCTGGCATGCCGGCTATATCCCTTTGGCTCAAGCCGGAGATTGGCAGGATCTTCTGTGCCTCCATATAAATAATACCCATCCACTAATTTATACATATGAAATCGGTTCCTGTTTTCATCATGCTCTCATTCCTGCTATCGGCCAACAGTGTTCTTGCGCTGCCAATACCAGGCGTCACTTTTGTGCCAAACAAGGTGTCGGCGGGCGGGAATGTCGCTGTTATAGTTGACCTTCCTGCCGCCGAGCCAGTGTCTGTCTCCTGGGTCTTGACAGGCTTCGGCAGGTATGGGTCGCTCCCCTATTCCGGCGGGAAATACATCTGCCACTTCTCCAGCACGGACGCGCAAAGCACGTGCGGGCCAACGCCCTTTGCCGAGGAGATAACTTATGACTTCCAGATTGACGCGCTGGGCGCGTCGGGAGACAACTCATCAACCATCGCGACGCTTCCTGCTGGAGGCATAGAGGTTGTCCCGATACTGTCGGACAACCCGGACGGCTCTGTGAACATGGTGGTGGCAACACAGGGCATACTGGGGGCTTCTGTCTCATACGAGGTTTACACAACCGCCTTTGACACCGCCAAAGGGACCACTTCGCTGGCATTCAATCCAGCAAATGGCAACTATTTCGGCAACGTGACGCTTCCGCCCGGAGAATATTTCTTTGCCTTCAGCGCGACCACTTCCAGCGACCACGGCGGATCACTCATCAGGCATGCCGTAAGCGGGCCGTCAGTCGGGCCGGGACCGGGCGGGACAAGCCTCCTGGCTGAGGACAAGGGGACAATCAGGCTGGCCCTGAACAGCGGCTCCATTGCGCCTTCAATAACAGGGACCATAACAAACCCAGGAAATGACACAGTATCCAACCTTACAGTTTCCCTGCCGGCCGATGTGCTTTCCACCATCAGCGTCACCATCTCCAACACCTCGCTTCCCCCGCAGCAGACCGCTACATACACAATCGGCATCAGGGACACCACCGCTGGCGCCGAAATCATAACTGAGGCTGACATCAAATCAGGCGCCACAGTGGTGGGCAGGATACCCATAAGGGTGCTGCTCAGCATCAAAGGGATCACGGCGCCAGTCCAGGGGGCAGGCCTTGCCGCGACCCCTGACCTGTGGAAGGGCGATTTCCTCATAACAGACACCGGGGCGATACAGAACACGTTCACCGTAAGGAACAACGGCGACCTTCCGGCAGACATCACCCTGATAGGGCCGCTTGCAGCTGCAATCACAGTCCCTCCCGCATCAATACCCGCCAGGGGATCGGCCCAGGTGACAGCCACCGTAAGCCTGAAGCAGGCTGGCACTTTGGCGGGCGCGCTCGTACTGTCGTCCGCCCAGGGTTCTGTCAGCATCCCTGTCGCGCTAACGCTTCACAGGGACCTCACGGCTGACATAGATTCCCTGAAAGATGATTTCGATTCTTTTGAGGGCAGCCTTTCCGAGCAGAGGGCCGAGCAGCTTGGCGGCGCCATTGTCACCGTCAGCTCGGCCATAAGCTCGGCTGAGTCGGCACAGCTGGGCGGCAGGTATGCGGAAGCTGCGTCAAAACTGGAGGCAGCGAGGGCTGGCTTCAGCCTGCTGGAGGACCTGGAGACAGTCGAGCCGCCACCTGGACCAGGGCTTGACATGTCCCTTATAATACCAATCGCAGGCGGGTTCATTGCCTTGCTGCTCGTCTTCATAATAATCAAGGTCCTGCGCGGCAGGAAAGGCAGGAAGGCTGGCCTCGATGACGAGTTCGGCGAGGACGAAAAGGAGGAAGAAACTGGGGAAGACGAGGAGGAGTTTTAATTGAATTGTTATTCCCTATTTTCGTATTCTTTGACAATGCTTTTAGATGTTTTTTCCGCCTCATTTATGAGGTCACTGA
>JACQOB010000094.1 GCA_016202745.1 Candidatus Aenigmatarchaeota archaeon
ATTTAATACGGTGATATGCATGCCTGTGACAATAACAACAAGGGTGGAAGACAAGCTGGCAAAAAAGATAGACATGGTTGTAAGGGCAGAGGCAATGGACAGGTCTACTGTGGTGAGGAGGCTGCTCAGCAGGTCTGTTCAAGAATGGTTCATAGATCGCGCATTAAAGGATTATGAGGAGGGCAGGATAACGCTGTGGGAGGCCTCAAGGAGGGCTGGAATCTCCTTATGGGAAATGGTAGAGGAAGTGAAGAAAAGGGATATACATGTTCCGTATACAATAGAAGACCTTAAGGAAGACATTGGTGCCTGAATGGACAGGATTGTTTCTAACGCTACTCCACTGATTTATCTTGCAAAAGCCAGCTGCCTAGATTTATTGAAGGGGTTGTACAGGGAGGTTTTTATTTCTCAGGAGGTAAAAAGGGAGGTTGTTGAGAGGGGAAAGAAGCTCGGGAAAAGGGACGCTTTCATAATAGAAAAGGCGATAAATGAAGGGTGGATAAAGGTTTCCCCAGCCAGGCTGATCAATATACCCTTGGAATTGGATCCTGGGGAAATGGAAACAATCAGCCTAGCGAAAAACCTGAAGATAGGGGAGGTATTGATAGATGAAGCAAAAGGCAGGATTGCTGCAAAGCTTGTCGGTCTGGTACCACGAGGGACTGTCTACATATTGCTGGAATCGCTTAAAAACGGGAAAATGGATTTTGTGGGATTCCTTAAAATCCTGGACAGGCTGATAGAAGAGGGTTTCAGACTGAGGGAAGAGGTGTACATAAAAGTCATAAAAAATGCAAAACACATTTCGGAAGGAAGCTGATCGGCGCAGGTATTTAAGATTTTGTGGGATAATCAGCTAATCGAGCAGATAGTGGTTGCTCATCCACACAAACCTCTTCCCCTGGGTGTGTTCCCAGATGCTGCCGTAGGATTTATGCCACCCAGGCGAATGGTAGAGCTCCTCTATCAGGCCTTTCTCAAAAAGCGGCAGGTAGACGCCGTTCAGCAGGCTGTTGGGATTGCCATTTCCGGATGCCATCAGCCTTGACATGGGCCCCTCAAATGGCAGCTGGTTGAATACGGATTTCCCTTCCTCCTGCAGGAGGCGTATCCTGCTCAATAGCCTGTCCATGTTTTCCCAGAATTCCGGATCCCTTTCCGTGTACAGGCCGCCATGGGAGATGGGGCCGCAGACCATGCCTACCGGCCCCGCCATCCTGCTTATCACCCTCTCACCGATTACTGACAGCCGGCCGTAGCTCTTCGCCGTGTCGAGGTCCATCAGGTCATCCGCTGTCCAGTACTGCCTGTCCAGTTCGGTGAGGTATATGCGCATTACAACAATAACACCGATAGAAATAAATCCGCATGCACCACACTTTTAAACCCCCCATCCAATATTTCACCGATGCACGGGAAAAACCACCTGGAATTCCTGAAGGAAGAAGTGGAAAGCCTGAAGAAGCAGAACCTGTTCAATGCGCTCCCTGTCCTTGAGAGCGAGCAGCAGGCCAGGGTCAGGCTCAACGGGAAGGACGTGATCACCCTTTCCACCAATAATTACCTTGGGTTTGCCAACCACCCCCGCCTGAGGAAGGCGGCCATAGAGGCCATACACAAGTGGGGCTTCGGGACAGGCGCTGTCCGCCAGATAGCAGGGACAATGAAGATACACATGGATTTTGAGGAGCAGCTGGCCCGCTACAAGCGCACTGAGGCCGCACTGGTCTTCACCGCCGGCATAGCGGCCAACAGGGGCACAATCCAGTGCCTTTTTGACGAGGGTGATGTCATTATTTCTGATGAATTGAACCATGGCAGCATTATCGATGGGGTCAGGCTGACCAAAGCCGGGAGGAAGATTTATCCACATAAGAATACGGATGAGCTAAAGAAGATTCTTTCAGAGTCCAATGGCTTCAGAAGAAGATTGGTTGTAACAGACGGCGTCTTCTCTATGGACGGCGACACTGCCCCGCTGGACCAGATAGCCGAGCTGTGCCAGCAATACGATGCGATACTGATGGTTGATGACGCGCACGGGGACGGCGTGATGGGCAAGGATGGCCGCGGAACGGCGAGCCACTACAAGGTGGACGGCCTGGTTGACATTGACATGGGCACATTGTCCAAAGCCTTTGGCTGCCTGGGGGGCTACATTGCAGGCGTGCAGGAGCTGAAGGATTACCTCACCAACCGCGCCCGCACCTTCATCTTCACGACAGCCCACCCGCCCGCAGTGGTCGCGGCCTGCACGGAGGCGATAAGGATGGTGCAGGACGAGCCCCAGCACCTGCAAAACCTCTGGAAGAATACCAAGCATTTCAAGCAGGGCCTTATAGACCTTGGATTCAATACAGGCAATAGCGAAACACCTATAACGCCTGTAATAGTTGGAGAATCCTCTCTCGCGCAGCAGTTAAGTGCAGAACTTTTTAAAGAAGGGATTTTTGTGAAGCCAATAGTATATCCTCTTGTCGCAAAGGACAAGGCCAGAGTCAGGACAATAGTCACCGCCCAGCACACGAAGGAAGACCTTGACACCGCACTGGAGGCTTTCGGGAAGGTTGGAGCAAGGCTGAAGATAATCAGTCAACAGTGAGTTGTTATGTCTGTTGAAGGAAAGGTTGTTGTAATAACAGGCGCCGGCAGGGGTCTTGGAAAATCCCTCGCGCAGAATTTTGCCGGAGCAGGAGCTAAACTTGTTCTTGCCGCCAGAAATGAAAACGAATTGGAAAAGCTGAAGAGAGAATTAAAAACAGAAGTGTTGAATATCCCTACAGATGTTAGGAAAGAAAACGACTGCAAAAACCTGATAGAAAGGGCAGTAAAGCAGATAGAAAATCTTACTACAGAACAATTGGACGACATAATTCACACAAACCTGATGGGGACAATATAC
>JACQOB010000091.1 GCA_016202745.1 Candidatus Aenigmatarchaeota archaeon
ATGTACAACCAATAGTAATATCAACGTAACTGTCTCAGGAAGCAAATTGGGCAAAAATTATATGGTTATACCATAAGGGCTGTTATGAAAAAACTCACTGGATATAAGAACTTCTGGCTCATCTGGATAAGTGCGGCCGGAGACCCGGCTGGAACATCGCTTTTCAAAATACAGAAATCATGGGGCATAAAAACCAACTATTTATATCATAACGAAGCCAGGCTGGGAAAGCCGCTTTTCAAAGCCATGGTGGAAGAGGGTTACCTGTCAAAAGACGGGAAAAAGCTGCTTCCCAAATTTGAGTGGATTCCGGGCTACATTATTGAAAAATTCAGATTGCCAAGGGAGGATGGCTGGTCTTCCAGTACCAATGTAATAGAGAAATGGCCTGCTGTCCAGTCGCTGATTGAGAAATACCCAAATGTGCTGCTTTCAGGCGATGCAATCAAGGCACTTTACAGGAATGAGATAGAATCAATTAGAAAATGCGGCCATTCCATATTCGCGGACATATACCTCTTTGTATTTTTCGCGAATTTGATACCATTCTGCAGAAAATATGGCGCGGATATTGTGATCAGAATGCTTTACACAATTGCATCCCTGGAGCCTGACAGGTCGCTACTGGCATATTTCAGGAAGCTTGAGGAGGATACCGCCAGAATCAGCAATTTTCCCGCCATTATAAAGGATGAAGCTGACCTGATGAGAATCCTTACGCCAATAGTGCAGAACAGGAAGGTGCAGCCATGAGGGTCATATCGGTTGTTTCAGGGAAGGGAGGGGTCGGCAAAACCACCATAGCCAGCAACCTGGGCGCTGTGCTGTCAAGCCTGCTGGACAAGAACGTGCTTGTTGTGGACTGCAACATAACCACTTCCCACCTGAGCCTTTACCTTGGCATGGACAACATGCCAGTTACCCTTAACCATGTGCTGAAAGGGAGCGCTGACCTGGCGGATGCCATGTACAGCCACCCGACAGGGATGAGGGTGCTTCCTGCCTCAATAAGGCTGCACGACCTTGAGGGGGTGGACATGTTCAGGCTTAAGGACGTTGTCTCAGCCCTGAGGAACGACCATGCGGGGATGGATTACGTGATCCTTGACTGCGCGCCCGGCCTCGGCAGGGAGGCGATGTCAGCCATCCGGGCGAGCGGCGAGATGCTGCTTGTGACCATCCCTTACATGCCCGCCCTCATGGATGCTGTGAAGTGCAGCCACTCCGTGAAGGACATGGGAATCAGGACAACGGGCCTTGTCCTGAATATGGTGTCAAAGGCGAAGCACGAGCTTTCAGAGAAGGAAGTGGAGAGGATAGTCAATATGCCAGTAATGGCCTCAATCCCCCATGACACCGATGTGCTGAGAAGCCTTTCCTCAAGGATGCCGGTGGTGGTATACAACGCCAATTCAAGGGCCGGTAAGAGCCTTGTGGGGCTTGCACAGAGGCTGGCGAGGCACGGATGATTATGCAGCACAATGTCGTGGGCAAGGCGCGGGGGATGAAGCGCATCGTGGGCAGGATCAGGAAGATTCACGGCCACGAAAATGCACCCAGCCCCTCATTCCCATCACCAGCCCAGGCTGACATGGACGTGGCAATAAGGGATATCAGGTCGTCGGCGTCCTCCCTTAAGGCAGGCCTCGAGAGGCGCGAAGCCCTCCTGGACAAGGCGGATTGATATGGCAGAAGCATCAGAACAGCCAGTGCAGCCTGCTAAGCAGGAACAGACCGTCGCCAGCGCCAGCGAGCCGCAGCCTAAACAAGAGCAGCAGGAAGACAACGAATCCGGCCCCGGCAGCAGGGAGCACCTGGAGAAGCTGCAGCGGGAGAGGGACGCGCTGGAAACCAAGGTGAAGAGCCTCGCAGAGATAATAGAAATGCAGACTAGGCAAACGCGCAAGTCCGGCTCTGAGGATTCGGACAAAGCCGGCATACAATTCGCTGATTTTGACGAGAAGATGAAGAAATACCTGGATGAGCTCAACAAGAGGATTTCCTCGATGGACAAGAAGATTGAGAAGGGCAAATCCGAGCCTGACAAGGCCCTCGCCGACATTAAGGCCGTATTCACCAACATGGACGAGAAGATGAAGGTGATTGACAAGCTGCCAGCCCTGGAGAACAGGCTCCAGAAGCTGGAGGACAAGCCTGCAGGCCAGGCGGCGGACGGCAACATCTTCGGCGGCTTCGGCGGGCTGGGCATGCAATACCACGACGACATGCACGTGAAGGAGCTTGTCAAATCCTCTGAAGTGCTGGCAGGCGTCCTTGCGGAGTTCAGGGACAAGGTGGAGGCCAAGCTGGACGACCTCGACAAGAAGGTCCAGGTCATGTGGGCGAGGATGAGCCCGGAGACCGTGAGGTCAATCGAGGAATTCGTGAAGTCAAAGGACGAGATTGTCCGTTCGGTCATACCCCAGGCCGTGAAGGCAGAGGCGGACCGCTTCCTGTCAGCCTTCTCATTCGAGATAGGCTCGCTGGCTTCCGAGATGAAGGCCCTGGTGAAGCAGACGGAGCGTGTGAACACCCGCACTGAGAAGCTGATAGAGAAGGTCAAGGGCATGGACAAGAGGATTGAGATGCTGGAGGGGCGAAAATAGGTTCCTGGCCCAATGACTGCCATGTTTAGGTGCCGTTTAATGTATATTGCCCGCTAGGCGGGGTTTCGCAATGCCCTGGAAATTCAATAAATCCGGCCGCAGCCAATAATATGATATGTCGCTGATAGAATCCGCCTCCATGATCCTGCTCAAGACGCCCGTACTTGTTGCAGCATCGCAGCTATTCATATTCATCCTGTGCACCCTGGTTTTCAAGCAGAAGCGGAAAGCCGACTACCCCACCAGCTTCCACATATTGCTCATAGGCCTGTCGTTCCTTGCTGTTGGCATCATGAACCTTCTTGCTGTCCTTGGCCCCTCCGTAGGGCTTGCCTATGAGATAAATGCGCTCCAGACCCTCTTCTGGGCCGTCATATTCACCGTCATTATATCGGTGATATCCGGCATGCAGAAGCTCAGGTACGCGCTGTCCATAATAGTGTTCTCAATAATACTGATACTTGCGATAGCGCCCGCCAGGGCCTTCTTCCTGATCAATTTCATCGCCTTCTACCTTATTGCAATCTCATTCTTCGTGCTCTTCGCCTTTTCTGTGAGGCCGATCAGGAACGCGGGCTTCTATGGCCTCATAATGGTATTCATCAGCACATTCTTCACCATACTCGAAATTGAGCCCGCCAGCTACGTCTGGCTGGTTCCCAACCTGCTGCTGGCGGCCAGCCTCACGTATTTTGTCCGCTTCGGCCTGCTGTTTGACCATTTCGTCAGGCCCACCAAGCTCGAGCTTATAGAAAGGGACTCCAGGGGGCGCGCAGTCAGCATCTGGAAGCCCTTCATGTACCTTTTCACCTATCTGGTCCTGCTGAACACGATCATATTCGTCGCAAGCATAAGCCTGCACGAGCTGGGCCACCTTGCCGTTGGCAGCCTGTTCGGCTGCGAATCCGGCGAGATAGTCCTTCTGAAGCTTGACCTGCTGCAGCAGGGCCCGTTAGGGCCCTATACTGAACTCAACTGCCCCCTCCAGATTGAGAAGGCAGTCCTGGCCCTCAGCGGCCACGCATTCATCATACCGTTCGGCCTGGTGTTCCTCCTGCTCAGGCGGTTCCCCGAAAAGAACTTCGCCTATGTCATTATAGGGCTTGCCCTGACCCTGAGCGGCCTTGACATGCTGCTCATATTCCAGAATGCGCTCATCATACCCCTTGTTTCCGTGATACCCGGAATAACCCTGTTCTGCGTCGGCGAGGTGTACCTGATAAACGATTACATCACGTTTACGAGGCAGCAGCACCACAGGCGCAGGAGGCGCAGGAAACCCGCGCGGCAGCAAAAGCGAGGCCTGGAGATTAACATAGGTGCCGAGGAAGCTTTTTAAACGGGGCCACATAAAAGCCAACAAATCACTGGATTCCCAGCCTACCCCTTTCCAATCCAACCCTGTCATAAATCCTGCCAGAGCTTATGATCCTGTCTTTCCCGCAAAATGAGGCGTGCAGGGCATCAAAAACGCGCAGGTTATACTCCTTTATGTAATGCGCCGCAACCAGAAAGGCGTTTGTGTCGCAATCCTTTACAGCTACCATGTGCAGCACATCAACCAATAGCTCTTCAGGGTCAAGTGAATGCCTCTCTGCCAGCAACAAGAGTTCTATGAGCGTGACAGGCGATGTCCAGATGTTCCTCTTATATCTCTTGTAAACAATCTCCGCCTTGCCTTTCAGCCAATCTTGCTTTTTTAGGAGCGCAAGAAAGAAATCTGTATCAGCATACATAGCACCTTCTATGAAACATCCTTAGCGGCTTGCTTTCTTATCCCCTGTTTCAATGTCTTGACAGAGGCTTTGGGCAGCTTTTTGCCAAGCTGCTGGAAATGCCTAAGCGGATCTTTTGGGACAGGCAGGAGGATCAGTTCGCCAGGCTCCCTGACAACGATGAACATCTGCCCATACTCCTTCCTAATTCCCTTTTCCAGGTAAAGTCTTCCCCTGTCATCGCATTTAGTTACAAGCGTTTCTCCGGCCATATTCCCACTATTAGCTAATTAGTGGGAATACTATAAAAGCTTATGGGGTCGCTGAGATTTGAATTCCTGCATTCCAGATTACCATCACCTGGAATGTCTCAGGTCGGCAGCACCCCAAGCTGCAATGCTAGACCAGCTCAGGCC
>JACQOB010000092.1 GCA_016202745.1 Candidatus Aenigmatarchaeota archaeon
CCTCGGTAGCTCAGCTGGTAAGCCGCCGACATTCACAGCGTGTGTCAAGTCGGCATTCGGCTAAGAGCAGCTGCCTCGTAACTCAACGGGTTAGCAGCAGGTCGAGGGTTCAAATCCCTTCCGGGGCTTCGCATGAAAAGGGTGTACATCGCGTACTTTGTCCACGGCACGACAACGGACAATGAGAAGGGCATTGCGACAGGCTGGAACCAGGGGGAGCTGTCGGTGAAAGGCATTGAGGAGTCCATAAAGCTTGGCAAGCTTGCAAGGCAAAAGAAATTTGACGCAGTGTTCTGTTCCGACCTTAAGAGGGCTGTTGATTCTGCAAAGCTGGCATTCGGTGGCAAAGAAATTATAATTGATAGCCGGCTGAGGGAGTGCAATTACGGCCGGCTGAACGGCCAGGATGGGCCAAGGGTGGGCGCCATTGGAAAGCTGTCCATAACAAGGCCCTTTCCCGGAGGGGAGAGCTATCTTGACGTCGAGAAAAGGGTGAGGGAATTCCTGCACTACCTCGCGGAAAAATACGAAGGGAAGCGGGTGGCTATTGTGTCGCACAGGGGGCCCCAGCTGTCCCTGGAAGTGATAACCAACGGCAGGACGTGGGAGCAGGCGTTCAGGGAGGACTGGAGATTCAGGAAGCCTGCTGGATGGAAGCCCGGGTGGGACTATGTTTATGAGGAATAGGGAGAAGCGATATTGATGGCATCGAAATTCATCGTGCCGCAGAAGGCCGTCATAATGGATGGGGTGAGGTTTCTCATACTGAAGCGCTCTGTCCATGCACATGCTTATCCCAACCGCTGGGATTTCCCTGGCGGGAAGCTGGAAACGGGCGAAGACGCCATCAAGAGCCTGGAGAGGGAGGTTTTGGAGGAGACAGGACTTAAGGTCAGGGTAATAAGGCCGGTGTTCACATTCCATGAAACCGTCAAGGACCCTGTTGTCTTCATTGTCTATGAATGCGAGAGGCTTTCAGGCGAAATCAGGCTGAGCCACGAGCACACGGAATACAGGTGGGCGACAAGGCAGGAAATACTAAGGCTTGACACTGTGAATTTTCTCAGGGCGTTCCTTAACAGAAGCTAGCCCTTCTCATTCATCATTTTTTCAATCCTGCCAAACGCCTCGCCCAGCTGGTCTATGGGCGGCAGCAGGACTATCCTGAAATACAGTCCCTTCAGGGCCGAGGAGAAGCCGCTGCCCGGGACTGTGACGACGCCGTGCCTGAGAAGCTCCCTGCAGAATTGCCAGTCTGTCTTCCATTTCCGGGATTCCACCCTGACGAATGCGTAAAAGGCCCCCTTTGGCGGGGACATGCTGAGCGGATCAGTTTCGCTTATTCTTTTGACGATGTAGTCCCTCCTCTTCCTCAGCTCATGGTTGAAGGATTCTATATGGCCCTTGTTTCCCCTCAGGGCAGCCACTGCGCCTTTCTGCATCTCCCAGTTGACTGAAAGACGCTGGTTGCAAAGCTTCTGTATGCCTTCCTTGAGCTTCCCCATACTGTCCCCGTGGAAGGCAAGCCAGCCTACACGCGCGCCAGGGTACAGGAAATTCTTGGAGAGCGAGCCGCCCACTATCAGCTGCACGTCCTTGTGCACCTTCCTTATGTCAGGGCACTCGCCATCAAAGACCATCATGTCATAGGCATTGTCAGATATCACAGGCAGGTGGAATTCGCCCGCCACGTCAATTATCTCCTGGACAGATTTCCTGGAATATACGGCACCCGTAGGGTTGTTGGGGTTTATCAGGACAATGGCTGAAGTCCTCTCGTTTATGCTTTTCCTCAGGCTCTCCGCGTCAGGCTCCCAGCCGGCGTCGCAGTCATAGTAGTTTTCCGTGCCGTAGTAGATCCTTTCTTTTGTTATGTACAGCGGGTATGTTGGTGATGGCAGCACTATGTTGTGTCCAGGGTCAAGCAGGGAGTGGAAGAGGAAGTCTATGCCCTCCGACAGTCCTGCCGTGACGAATGTGTCGCCCTCTGTTACGCCTTCCGAGGCCGCTATCTCCTTCCTCAGTTCCGGGTCGCCTTCTGATGGCGCATAGCCCGTGAGGCCTTTCCCAAGGGCTTCCCTAGCCGCATCCAGGATGTGCTGCGGCGGGCCGAAGCCAAAGGCGGCAGGATCGCCTATGTTCATGTAAATCATGCGGGTGCCGGCCTTTTCAATGGCCTTCGCTTCCAGGACAATGTCCCTTATCGGGTAAGAAACCAGGTTGTTCCTGGTTGAATGCCTGACTTCCATGGTACTCATATTGGAGGCAGCGCATATTTATAAAAGCGGCAAATGGTACGTTTATTGTATAACAAACAATACAACTATGGGGTCATGGTGTAGCTAACCACTCTTTTTACAGGAGCGGGTGATTGCCGGCGATGTTATCGCCGGACTTGCCGTTCGCTTCCTCAAAAGAGCGGTCTGTAGTGGTCTAGCATTGGAGCTTTGGGAGCTCCCGACCTGGGTTCAAAAAGGCCGCCGGCTTACATTGGATGAACAAAGCCGGCCCCTTGCGCGTCCCAGTGACCCCATCCGTTGGCCTGTAGTATGCATATAGCCAGGCTGAATGCATAGGTAATCTATGAAGGTGAAAAGCGAGGATCTGGAAAGGATGATGGATGTCTTCATAAGCGAGCTTAAGGCGTGCCTTTACGCCGAGGATGAAGACGAGAAGCACAGCGCAGGGGACCTGGTTGAGTCGTTCTATTACGAGAAGAAGGAGCTGCTGCTGAGGAACACGGAAGCGAGCCTCAAGGGCGACATCCTGCCCCAGCCGGACGAGGAAATTGAAGGGGAAGACGAACCGTAACCCAGGCTAAAACGCCATATAGCGGCCACAAATATATAAAGGTGACCCTCCGAAAGCTTTAAATAGTTTTCTTTTTTATTACTATAGAAAAGTGAATATTTCCACTATAACAGCGTTATATCACTATACATCATAGTGGCCTTATCCTGTTAGGGCCCTACGAACATTTGCAATGGGGGCTCAAAAAGGGAGGTATAACATGGCAAGAAACAAGAAAGGGCAGAGCAAAGGAATATGGGCTATCGGCCTTTTGCTGCTGCTTGTGGGCGGACTTGCACACGCATTGCCGGTCTTCGGGCAGGCAATCGCGGCTGGTGTAGGCAGCTTCACAGTGCAGGCAGTGGTCGGCTGGCTGTCCGTGGTCTTTGCAGTCGTGCTCTTTGCAAAGATGAGGCAATAAGCGGTGTTTCATAAACACCTGAGTAACAAACCTCTATGAGACTTGGGTTGAGGGGGAAATTTTATTTTAAATTTATACTGTTATGA
>JACQOB010000093.1 GCA_016202745.1 Candidatus Aenigmatarchaeota archaeon
CCTTAGGGAATATCACGCCTACAGAATTCCCCCACTTCTTAACAACAAGTTCAGTAGCCATAAGACCCCCCTTATCAAGTCCGACTATATGATATCCTTGTAAGTCGGCAGTTATTTAGTTATATTTAAGTTATATTTAAGTATAACTAAGATAAAAGCTTTTAAGCCTCCCTTTGGCAAACCCTTTTAAGCCCAAAACGGTTATTTCTAACCATGACCGCCCCGAAGAAGGACAGGCTGCTGGTTTTGAACGTGGACAGGGACAATGACATAGGGGTGAAGGCGGGGGTGAAGGGCCCCATTATTGGCAGGGATGCTGTCCTTGCGGCTGCCAATGCAATGGGGCTTGCGGACCCGCAGGATTCCGATTTCAATGCGATGTTCCAGACGCTCAGGGTTTACGACGAGCTTGTCAAGCAGCACGAGGCAGAGGTTGCGGTGGTGACAGGGGACAAGGACGTGGGCCTGAAGTCGGACAGGATAGTGGCTGACCAGTTCAGCCAGGTGCTGGAGAAGTTCAAGGCCGAATATGTGGTTTTAGTGACCGACGGGGCCGAGGATTCCCACGTCATGCCCATAATACAGTCAAAGGTGCCGATACTTTCGGTCAGCAAGGTGATAGTCAAGCAGGCAGATTCCCTGCAGTCAGGCTACTTCAAGGTGAAGGACTTCATAGAGGAGACGCTGGACAACCCCAAATACTCAATATTGTTCTTTGGCCTGCCTGCCATCGTCCTCCTGCTGCTGGGGATTTTCGGCCTGGAGGGCATCAGGTATGTCATCCTCGTCCTTGGGGCTTTCCTGTTCATAAAGGGGTTCAAGCTGGAGGACATCGTCATGGGCGGCGTGAAGGAGTTCAGGCTTGCCCTGGAGAAGGAGAAGCTCTCCTTCTTCGCGTACCTGCTTGGGGCCGCGTTCATCGTGCTGGGCGTGTACAGGGGGATTACGGCAACCTTGCGCCTTTGGGGCACGATAGGGTATTTCGAGCTTGCCGCCACCTTTGTGTCCGCGTCCATATTCATCTTCTTCCTGTCAGCCACGACCATCTGGGTCGGAAGGAACATGATAACGAAAAGCAGGACAGGAAAGCACATAGGGGCTGTAGTCATTTACGCTTTCGCGATAAGCCTCTTCGTGTACAATGCGGCGCAGTTCCTCCTCAACCCTTCCATACTTGGCCTGAACTTCATCGCATCAATAATTGCAGGCTTCCTGCTAATCTTCCTTGCAGTTGGCCTTGAGCATTCCGGCCACCAGCACTTCAAGGGTGTGGAGAAGCAGGTTGAGAAGATAGGGAAGATAAAATCAGTATCAAAGGTGACCAGAATCAGGAGGAGGAAGAAGCAGCCTGCGGCCACGGCTCAATAGAACATTGAATTTATTCATAATAGCACATCTTGCAGCGGTTGGTATCCATGTTGCATCCTGAGAGGCCCCCCCTCCCGGGCAGGAATTTGGCGCCGTCAAAGTTCCTGCACCAGCAGTCGCTGTCAGAATCGCAGTAGTTTTCAGGCCCTGTCTCCGGCAGATCTGGACTTGCGCGAAGGGCGGGAAGGGTTGTGCAGTTAATGAGGCCGCACACCAGGGCGTCCAGCTGGGTTTCGTTCAGCAGCCCATACCTGGTGTGGTTAATGATGAGCGAAGGTTCCGCCTCCCCGATGCCATATGCGTCCTTGATCAGCCTGATGACAGGCTCGTCCAGTTCGCCATCAATGGAATAAACCAGCACGCCGCTGTACCTGTCCTTTGCCTTCTGGAGTGTACCCTCCTGCTGAATCCTGTCCAGGGGGCGGTTTCCGGAGTAGATGTGGAGTATTGGCAGTATGGTGTCAGTACATTTCAGCCTGATGTTCCTGGCTATTATCCATGCCCTTATGGACAGGAAGTCGGCCTGCCTTTTCAGGCTGTGGAAATCAATATCCTTGGATGAAGCCTCCCTGAGCTTGTTAACCTGGTCAAAAAGGTTGTATGAGATGCTTCCCAGCGATGTGAACATCAGGCCGCAGTCGAAGTTCTCCCCCGATGCGAACAGCTCCTGTATCTGGGTGTTCTCAATGTCAACCCTCAGCTCGTCAAGGTTGCCCTGCGTGTAGGCTATGCTGCTCCTGTCAAGGAAATAGCCCGCAAGGAACCCTGCCGCGAAGACTGCCACAGCGAAAACAAGGAAGAAAGGGAGGATTTTCATACAAACCGTTATTTGAATAATGTTACTGTTATTTAAAAAGGGCAGCTTAGCCGAAGTCCGCAATCCCAGCGGATTCAAATAAGTTTATTTTCCTAATTTTTTCTCAAATAATGTCAAGGAAAATTAGGGATTAAGGAGCAAGCCGATTCTCCATATATATAATTCCTGAGCAACTAAGATAGCTATGGTGCTTTCATGATAGATATCGTTGCTGTAGGGAAGATACTATTCTACATATGCATGGTGCCGCTGATCATATATTCCCTCAAGTTTTACGTGCTCAGCGTGTCAAGCGTGTTTGTCAGGAGGAAGGGGGGCAGGGATGCGCCAAAACTGGCCACGCTGCCAAAGGTCTCGGTCCATATACCCGTATATAACGATCCCATCGTCGTCAAATGCATAAAGCACTGCCTTGCCTTTGACTATCCTAAGGACAAATTCGAGGTCATAGTGATAGACGACAGCGATGACGGCGAAACCTCCCGGGCCATTGACAGCCTGAAAGCCGGCCTGGAAAGCCCAAACCTGAAGGTGCTAAGGCGCAACGCCAGGCGGGGATTCAAGGCAGGCGCTCTCAATGACGCTATGAAGGCTTCCATGGGGGAGATAATAGTTGTTTTCGATTCCGACTACAAGATGGGAAGGGATTTCCTGAAGAAGGTCGTGCAGCCATTCGGCGACGGCGGGACAGCATTCGTGCAGACAAGGTGGGATTACCTCAACCCCGGAAAGAACAGGGTATCCCGCCTGGCAATGACATGCTACAACGCCTTCCACCAGTGCTCGATGCCGGTGAAGGAAAGGATTGGGACTGCCATCTTCTGCGGGACCGGCGGCGCCATAAGGAAGGACGTGCTGCAGAAGGCCGGCGGGTGGAACGAGGACAGCATCGGCGAGGACATTGACCTGACCGTAAGGATACTGGAGAAGGGCTACAGGCAGGCATACCTGCCCTATGTCAGGGCCAGCGGCGAGGTGCCAGTGACGCTTAAGGCCTTCGTGAAGCAGCAGCAGAGGTGGGCCTATGCCACAACAAAGGTCATGAAGCAGTACCTCGGCTCGATACTTGCCTCGGAAAAGCTGACGAGGAAGCAGAAGCTGGACCTGGTATTCATAGTGTCGGGATTCCTCGTGTTCCCATTCATCCTCGGCGTCAGCGCCGCCACGGTGATGACATTGTCGGCCTGGTTCGGGCCCAACACATCGGGCGAAATCTTCAACATGGCAAACCTGGCCAGGTCTGCAAGGCTGGCCCTGCACGATTTCCTTTCGCTGGAGGGTGTTGTCCTGCTTGTTCTGTCATCGGGCTACATATTCCAGTGCATTGTCGGGCTGGCATACGAGAAGCGCTACAAGGACATACTCTCAGTGCCGTGGATATTCATTGTCGGGCTGGTGATACAGGTGACGAACACCATAGCCGTCATGAAGGCCCTTCTCGGGATGAAGCAGGGCTTCTACAAGACGCCCAAATCGTATTACAGGGGCGGGTGACAGGCTAGCCGGCTGTATGATAAAACATTCCACCGGTTTACTACTATATAGATACTATATTCTGAAAGGCTTATAAATGGAGACAGCATACATTAGTCATGAAAGTGGACATTGACTTTTATTTGGATGGGGCAGTGGAATCACGATTACCTCAACTGGTTGCCGCTGAGTCACCATTAAGGTTAGAGAGGGGTGAATCAGGCTCCTATTCTTTCCATTCTAAAGATGCTATACTTGACAGCTTCTTCTTTTATACGTCTGCTGATGAGGAAATAATGTCGGAAGTCCCTCTGCATGTCGAAACCCAGAGGGCCCTGGGCATTCAACCAGAAAGCCACTTGCTGTACCAGGGATGTAATCTGAATCCGGCAAAAGTTGCAGCATTTGAAAAGATAATGGAATATCTGGCTGGAAAAGACATCCCGCTTTACATGACTGCAACAGACGAATACGGAGAAGAGATGCTAATTCGAGGTTACAATCCGGCTACGGACACGGAAGTGCGGAATCCAAATTTCAGGCAGGCGTTGCCCAGGCTTCTGGAGTAGCCGTCCTTATCAGTTTGAGTGCCATTATAGAATAAGGCTAAATAATCCAAGAATGCTATTTGATTCAGGTGCAGCCATGCTCCAGCTTGCCGAGACCATAGCCATTGTCCCCACCATTGTGCTCTTCGTTATACTCATGTCGCAGTACTGGCTCCTTTTCATGAGGAGGGACAGGAAATATGCCAGGCAGTTCAAGGGGCCGATATCCATACTCGTCCCGGCCCACAACGAGGGGAAATTCATCCGCGAGACTATCAATGCGCTGCTGGAGGCTGACTACCCTTCCAGGAAGGAGATTATCGTCATAGACGACGGCTCCACGGACGAAACCCCGAAGATACTCAGGGAATTCGCCTCGAAAGGCCTCATAAGGAAGATGAGGACCAACCATGTCGGTAAGGCGAATGCGCTTAACGCGGCCCTGAAAAGGGCGAGGTATGGCACTGTCTTTGTGGTGGACGGCGACAGCATTGTTGAGAAGCAGGCGCTGAAGAACCTGGTGAGGCCCTTTGCGGACAGCAGGGTAGCCGCGGCCACAGGAATAATCAAGGTCAGGAACGCGCAGAAGCCCATAGCATGGTTCCAGAGGGCCGAATACCTGCACTCCTGCCTTTTCAAGAGCCTGTGCGACAAGATCAACGCAGCCATGTTCGCCTCAGGCCCCCTGAGCGCCTTCAGGAAGAAGGTGCTTCTGGAAGCCGGTGGGTTCAACCCGAAGGTGTACCTGGAGGACATTGACATATCGCTCAAGATAATAAAGAAGCA
>JACQOB010000010.1 GCA_016202745.1 Candidatus Aenigmatarchaeota archaeon
CATCCGAGGACATCCCCATACTCCTCCAGAAAAGAAGTTATGCTGAGGGGATTATTGTCTATGATAATCGTGCTTCCTGATAAAATCAGCATATTGTCAAGTTTAACAGGTTCATGGGTATACCTGTCTAAATGAATCTTTCCCTCACTATCCAAAACGTGGATTCCATCAGAATCATAATCTAATTCTTTAAGAAGCGCTATTTTAATCTCCCTTGGCAATTCTTTAATAGACATTAGCTCAGGCATATCAAACACCATGCGAACGACTTGAACCGGTGATTTCCAGTAGCGGATAGCTATTTAAATATTTGCATATCCTTCCAAGTCTTCTTTTTGTATTAGCATCTTGCCGCCTTTGAGGTCGTACGTATTATTTGGAATCGCGTCATTTCTCAAAATAGTCTATTTTCTTTAAATATCTTTCCAGCGCCGTGCCGGAGGTGACACTTACTTTCAGCTCACCTGAACACAATGTGAAAAGACCGTATCCGGCAGACCTAACACCTTGTGGGAGACTATCAGATGATAGGCAGCATCAGCCTCCCTCTCTTCCGGAAAATCCGAATATCTTCCGAACTTTCTGAAAATCTTTCAACAATTCCCTGCTAAGGCATATTAACCAGCTCTCCTGATATGCTGCTCATGGGCTTAAGCTACATTGCAGCAGTGTACGCGCCTGAATACGGCAGCGGCTTCATCGCAAAAAAGGCAGACCCCCTTCTTGCCAGGCAGCCGGATGCCAGCTGCCGGCAGCTGCTGGAGTTCCTTGTGGAAAAGAACGGTTTGGAAAACTCTGAGAGGGGGCTTGCGGAATACGTCCGGGGAGTGATGTCAGGAAACTTTGCCTTGGGGCTGAGGCCCGAGGATGGCAGCCCTTCCAGGGAGCTGAGCCCTCTTGAGAGGGCTGCCGGCCTGTTCAGGAAAAGGCACTTGAGAGGGCAGGAGGGAACCGTGCCCTACATGGCAGCTAATATCGAGATAAGGGCGGTTGCAGGAAGCCGTCCTGAGCCGGGTTCAGCGCCTTCCGAGCAGTCCCCTGGAGGAGAGCACAACAGGAGGCAAGGTAAGAGTCCGGCTTCCTCCTCTTCCACTGGTTCCCGCAGCTCTTTCCTGTACAGCGCGCTGCTCCCTGCAATGGAGATGTACACCAGGGTGTCCTCCTCTGCCTTTCTGCAGGCAGCCCAGCGCTTCGGAGCGAGCCCGTCTGAAGTGGAAGAGGTCTATGCACGCGCTGACAAGCTCACCACTCCTTGGCTTCTGAACTTGTCAGGGGTTTCCAAGCTGGTCTGCAGCGGGCAGAAGGAGTTCTACCTTCCCTCTTCAGAGAGGGAATCCCTTGTTGACAGGCTTAAAAAGCTTCCTCAGGAGGATGCCTTTTTCGAGCTGGCAGGCAGGGTGGCTGCCTTCGCAGAAGGCATGCTGAAGGCTGGCTACATGGTGGGGGGCTGCGCTGCCTCAGGGGAAGGGCTGAGCGCGAGGAGCCTTGACGCTTCCATCAGCGTCTTCGTGAGATACCTGCACGGGAACGCCTCTGAGGAGGAGTCTGGGCAGCTGCGCGCGGTTCCGGAAGCACTCTACAAGGCAGAAGGAGCAGAGAGCGTCCGGCTTGCAGCCATCCTTTCCGCAGCCCCTTTCCTGAAGGCATTCTATTCCAGGGTTACGAGGGAGCACGGCTTCTCTTCCAGAACCCTGACTCATATTATGAACAGCCTTGCGCTTGGCTGGTGCGTGGAGCAGTTCGAGCGCGCCGGAAGGGCTCCCTTCGCACTTGGGTATGCGGCTGCAGTCTCGGGAAACACTTCCTGAGCGCATGCGTTCAGCGGAATGGCGCTGTTTCTTCGTAATCAAGGTTATGAGCGGGGCTTCTTGCTGATGAACGCGGCAATGTGGCTCATAAACTGCTCTACGTCACCCATTCGCGTGCCCAGGATGCTGAGCAGCCTGCGGTTGTCCACCTCCCCATAGCGGTGGATGAGCAGGTTCCGCATCTTTGCCATGGCAGATAGCCGGTCCCCAAGGGCGGGGGAAATGACGCCTTCCTCTCTCAGAATCTGGAATAGCTCTGAATACTCCTCGGCCCTGCGGAAGCCACGGGCCGCAACGATGTGGCTGGCGATGTCAATGCATGCCTCGGCAATCTCGAGGAGCGTGTACTTTGCTGCCTGCTCCTCCTTAAAGCCGAACTCCGCGGGCTTCACCCGGCCCAGCTCTTTGGCAAAGGCAAGGTCGCGCTGCAGGATGTCGAACTTTGCGTTGATGACATCGCGCTCTATCATGCAGTCATCCTCTCCGCCCGCATTCGGTCGTAGCGGGCGTAGAGCGGCTTCAGGTCAAGGTGGCGGGTCATCACCGACGCCTCAAACAGAACCCTTGCGCGCTCATCCCGGCAAAACAGGAGCTTGCCATGCCGCAGCACCTGGTTGAGGAAGCGGACAGAGGCGTGGTTGAGTATGCGGACGTCCACATTCTTAAGACCCGCCTTCTCCAGTTCCACCGCGAGCTCTCCCTCGTAGAGGGGGTCTTGCTTCCCATCCTCTTTCAGCAGAATTCCCAGGTCAATGTCTTCTCCTTCCATTCCCTTTGCAACAGAGCCGAACAGGTAGCAGGCGAGAACCTCGTTCCGCTTTTGAAGCGCCTGCACGAGAGTCTCTTTCAAGTAATCGCCGCCGGAACTGTTAGCCGCGAGGGAGAAGATGACGGCATCCATGGAGACGGGCTTTCCCTGCTCCGCCCTGAGCTTGCCGGCCAAGACGTTCAGCTTCCGGTACGTTTCTTCGCTTACTTTGACAAGCTTCATGGTATACTAAGTTTATTTTGTTTACTAAGTATATAAATTTTTTGTTGGTCTGTGCAGTTGGCCTGTGCAGCCATTCAGGAAGCCATGCCATTCAGGAAGCACGCAAAGCAGTGTAGGCCTTCCCTTTCACCCAGCTCCCCGCTTTCCGCGTTTTCCGTTTTCCCTTTTCCCAAAACATTTATAAACTATTCGTTACTGCCTGATGGTGAAAATGAGTGGTGGATTTCCGGCGGAACAACTGTTGGAGAGGTTGCAGAAAGGCAGTTATGTTCCAGAAACTGTGAAGCGTATATTTGCCGAAGCAGATTCCATTACAACGCCTTATCTCATAAATTGTAGCGGCTTGGCGAGATTGGCGGCAGATGAGCAAAGAGTATTTCACACGATTCTGCCTAATGAGCAGGGGTTGGAACAGATTCTCCAGCTTCATCCCTCTGAGGTATTTACACGCCTGTCAGGTTTGCTGACAGATTATGCCTGGGCTTTGTTCAAGACAGGATACTTGACGGGGTACGCAGCTGTAGCAAGAGAAGGAAATGTAACGCGCAGGGGGCTGGATGATGCAATCAGCGCAACTGTGAAATTCCTCTATAACGAGGGGCTGCGGGAGGAGCAGCATGCGTTGCTGAAGGAAGCGTTCGGTTCACTTTCAGCGTATGAGAAAGATGGACGCATAATTGCAGGGTTGATAGCAGCTTCTGAGAGGCAACAGGTAGCACGATGCATAGCAGACACCATCGGCATAAAAGTTAGCGAGGGAAGAAGTCCGTATGTCCTTCGCTTTGCAACCGCAGTGCAGGAATGCAAACCCCCCAATCGTCCGGATTCCTCTGGCTATTTAAAGATGCTCAAGGAGACATTTGCGGGTATGAATCAATTGGGAACAAAGGCATTTGCCATAGGATACCAGTCGGGGCTTGAGGACTTGAATCTGCAGAGAGTTGCGGCGAGAGTATTGCTACAGATTTAGGGAAGGAGCTGCAGAGGAAGGCACCCTCTTCCTTCTCTCAAGGTCTTCTACGGCCGAATATCCCTCCGGAAAAGGGGGATTTCGGGAATCCCATAAAGAACCGTGCTTTCGGGAATCCAATCTAGAACCGTGAACGCGCGGGAGGCTGAGATGCTACGCTTTGTCCTCTCTGCGCTTCCTCCGCTGCAAATGTGTATTGCTGCTGCCGGGATCGAGCAAATGCAGCATAACCCTCAGCGACTATCTTTATTACATCGGCTTCTATTTCTCGCAATTCTTCTATGGTTGTTATCGAGCTAGCCCTCCAATTAAGCGCCCTATTGAAATCTTGCACAAGTTCCATGATTTCCTCTTTGGTGGGAAGCCTCGTGCTGAATTCCTGAACTTTTTTGGATAGTCTTATTTTAAGTTCCTCTCCTCTTACGGCATTCTCCTCAATTAGTGCCAGTGCTGCCTCTTCCCGGCGCATTATCTCTGCCAATCTCGACGCTTCTTCAGCCTCTCTCTGCATAGTGGCAGCCTCCTGGACAGCAACTCTGGCTTCTGCTGCCCCGCCAGGTGCGCTGGCAGCTGCGCGCGCTTCTGCGGGAAGCGCAGATCTGGCTAAATAGGAAGACTGGTTAGTGACTGCATTGGCGGTTTTGGCACGGCGTATTACCTTTCCCCGCATCCTCTTTGCCACGGAACGGGTGGCTTGTTCCACCGCTGCCCCCTGCTGAAATTCTTGGGATATGTGCTGTGCGATTGCAGGGTCGCCTGTTTGCATCCACTGAGCAATATCGGCTCGGAGCTGCTGGAGGATTTGGTTGTTCCGAACTGACAGTGCTTCCAATTCTTTGCCTACCATCTCTCGCACCTCTTGTTGAAGGGAGCTGTGAATTCGCTGTAACCCGCTTTCGTTGGACGCAACCACTCTTTCAGATTGTAGGATTCTTCTATTATCTGCTCCACCCCCGCCTCCACCCCCGCCACGGTCTACCCAAGGCAGGCTTCCAGCTGCGCCGCCTATCGCGCCAACCCCGCCTGAGAAGCCGAATATGACCATCTGGAAGAATTTTATCACTATGAGCAGTATCAGGGCTCCTGAAATCACTTCATCGATTGTGGTAAGCACAAGCTCGTATGCCATTTTATGGGACTGTAAAGCCAAAGGTGAACAGGACGTCTCGCATAAGCCAGTAGGTGGTCAGGGCCAGTACAAGGACCAACAGCTGCAAAAATGCGCTGATAAAAGGCTGGCCAGGTACGTTTAGGTGGCCGAAAGCGAAGTAGATGGCCAGTATTATGAGCGCTGCCCGCAGGAATATTTGGAATGCGAGCGCGTACACGCTTCCTGTTGCCAGGAGCGTTTGGGGGTCCACGAACAAAGCAGTGATGGTTGCAAAGACGAACGCGACTACCCCTGCAATACGCGGGTTATCATGGAATAGCGTCCTCGCGCCGCTGAAATAGGCGAGAGAGAAGGCGAGAACCCACATCAGTATCCGTATGAATCCTTCCGCCTGCTCTGCATTCCTTGGGACAATGAAGCGGAAGAAGCCCAATACCATCTCATATACGCGGCCAAGAAAATCAGGCAGGTACTGGAAGTTGGGCTGCGCCGCTGCAGGCTGGGCAAGGGAAACCG
>JACQOB010000089.1 GCA_016202745.1 Candidatus Aenigmatarchaeota archaeon
AGAAACAGGATTCGCAAACGCTACTGCACAGGTATCTAACCAATTAACAGGCGAGCCGTAATACCGCCGGTCTGTGACCGGCGGATAGGCGAGCTAACCGAGGAATCAAGGATTTATAGAATTGAGGAAATTATAGACTGTATGGAAAAATGTGAATTTGCAGTTCTAATAGAAAAGGACCCACCCATTCAATGAGCCCAAGGGGACTCGAACCCCCAACCCCTTGGTTTCCACGGGGCCGGCTTGGCTCATTCCAAGCAAGCCGGCAAACTGCCGCCGAAGCCAAGTGCTCTCTCCGTAACCGTGGAAGGCGTAACGAGCAGCAAACCACAAGTCCGCTGATAACATCAGCGGCAGGCATGCGCTGCGAGTAGCCTCCCTTTTCGATTAAACCTTTTTGGAAAAGGTTTATCCGGTTGAGCTATGGGCCCCTGCTTAGAATTAGCACAGCTATTAATTTAGGCTTTCTCCGGCATTATCGCCCAGGGAGGCATTCCAGCCTGCACAGCCCTGATGGATTTATAAAACTTTCCTCCAAATAAAAAGGGTATGATAAGTTCTGTTGTTGCCCAGAGGACTGCTGCTGCGGTGGGTGACGTAATAAGAGGCTATTCTGCGCCCGACGTGTGCGAAAGGGTCTTGCTGTACCTGCACAGGGAGCGTGGCTTTGACTGGTTATCCAATATCTCCAGCAAGCTCAGGGAAAAGGAAGAAGACGTTGCAACGGCAATGGCTTATCTTACTGCAAATGGCTTTATTACATGCTCAAATGACCTGCCGCGCAGTCCTGAGTTTACAAACTATGGCATAGAGAAAGATGCAAAAGAGCCGGTTAAAGTCTATTTCGAGGAGAGATTCAAGGACAGGGGAGACATGCTAATAGATGCTGAGACAGGCCCGATGCAGGCGGCCAGTATAATCGACTCAATAAGGTCCCTGCCGGAATCAGAACTGTCTTACAGGAAGAGATGCTCATTGAAAATGGCCGAACTGAAGGAACTGCGGGAAGACGCCCAGACCAGGCTTGAGGCTATCCGAGCCTCTGAGAGGCTGTGGTTCGCCCTCAAATTTGGCTCAAAGTACATAGTGACAGGCTCTTCCCTGACGCATGCAGCCACAATAGACCCCTACCGGAATGACCACGCAGGAAGGCCCAATGATGCTGATGACGTGTTTTTTGACCTGAGCCTTGACCTGAGCGGCAAAAGCAGCGCGGAAATAATCGCCGCCAAAGTAAGCCGGGTTAACGCAAAGATACCCCCGTACCACTCTCTTGACATCATGGATGCGGAAAACAGGTACTCGCTTCCAAGAGGCGAATCGTATGAGATTAAGCTGCGAAACCCATTCTCTTCGATTGCGATGTGGTTCGAACCAGAGCAAGCAAGGGCCGCAATTGAGGCGAGGTCTTCGGAGCTGAAACTGCTGATTGAAGAGCAGCTTGAAGGCTAAAAATTAGGCTTTCTCCAGCACCATCAAACTCTCCCTCAGGACCCCTTTCTGTATTGTCCTCCTTCCCAAGGCATGCCTCTTGTTCAAAACCGGGATTTCCCTGAAGCCGGTGATGAGCCCTTCCATCCCTGCGCACTCCTCTGGTGTCACCCACCTGTGGATTCTGTGTGCTCGTTTGGGTCGATAGTGCTTATTAAACTTGCCCCCAGGGGTGCTGATAGCCTTAAAAAACTTGCCTCCAATCATTATCATGAACCCAACTTTAGCCGACGTGAAGCTTCTGGCTGACAAGGGCCTGGCGGATTACGTTGCGGGAATAGTCAAAGGCGCCAGCAACCCCGACATATGCGAAAGGGCGCTCCTCTATTTCAACAGGGAAGGAAGTGGCGACAGGGTGTACTTCATATCCCACAAATTGCATGAGAAGGAAGAGAATGTGGAGCCAGCCTTGAACTACCTGGCTAACAGCGAACTGGTCGGCGTGAGTGAGGAGGCAGGGATTAATGGGCACACATACAGGCTCGTAGATGGCGTAAAGCAGGCGGTTGACGCATATTTCAGGGTCAAGTTCAGCGGCGAGCAACTCAAGTGCAATGCAATGGAGGCAGAGGCAAGCCCTGCCCAGGCGGCAAGGGTGCTGGATGCCATAAGGGCTCTTCCAGGAGTGGAAACGGGATATAGCAAGAGGTTTTCCATTAAGATGTCCGACCTCAAGGAGCTGGAGGAGGAGGCCGCAGCCAGGATTGAGGCTGTACAGGCCTACGAATCGCAGTGGCTCCGGGAAAGGATTGGCATTAAGCACAGAGTTACCAGCTCTTCGCTGACCCACCTGGAAAAAAATGACCCCTACTGGAACTATCACTCAGGAAGGACGAAGGACGACGCCGACGTGCCCTTTGACCTGGGGCTTGACATGGCCGGCATGGCCGGCGAGGAAATAATAGCAGCCCGCGTCAGCAGGATAGGCGCGAAAATACCGCCCTACCACGGATTTGGGATGGAGCACATCAGCCCCCCTCCCGAGGAATCGTACAAGTTAGAGCTGTCCAACCCTTTCAGTCAGATTGAAGCATGGTTCAAGCCGCAGGCCGAGAGGGACACGATGCAGGCCAGGACGGACGAGCTTAGGCTGCTTATTGAGGAGCAGCTTGAAGGTTAAGCCTTCTGTAGGCGTATAAAGCCCTCCCTCAGCACCCCCCTTCTGTATTGTCTTGCTCTCCAAAACATCCTTTGTCAATGAGCGTGGGACATTAGTCCATTAGCATCAGGTCATGCCACAGGCCCTTGCACATGATGGCAGTGTCTATGCGTTCTTCCCTGATCTGCCATACTTTCCAGCCGCTCGCCCGCTTGTCCACCGAGAAACCGCTTTCGGAATTATTCCTTAGATAGTATTCGGCCATGTGGCCGAACGTGTCGTCCACGAAGCTCTTTATTATGCGCTTCCATGCGGCAGGGCCCTTTATCGTGGCGTTCGATTTCGGTATGACGTATATCTTTGTGCCCTTGCCGAAGTATTTCGTTATCGACTGGAAGCTGTAGTACTTGTCCAGCCTGACGGAGTCTATGGCTACACCTATAGACTTGGCCATCGCCAATGCCTTGTCAAAGGCCTCCTTTTCACTCCTTATGCTTGTGCCATAGCCTATGTACATTTTGGTGTCCAAGTCCATCAGCGCGAACGCATAGACAAAAGGCTTGCGGCCCTTGCCGCTGCCCTTGTTCTTGCGCTTCAGCTCCTTCTCCCTCTCGTTCCTGTAGTGCTTGGTAACAGTTAGCCCATACCCCGTTCCGTCTCCGGATGTGTTGGCGCTCTCTATTCCTTTTCTTTTTACGAGGATCACGAACGTGTTGTGTATGACCATGCGGGCAAGCGGATCGGAGTATGCCCTCTCTACAGTTTTGTAGCTCAGGTCTATGCCTGTCAGCGCAGAGAACATGGCCAGCATGTTGGCCATCTTCCTGTTGCTGAGCTTGAAGATGTCCTTGAGCAGGAGTATGAGGACCTTCTTCGGTACGGGCACGCCGGAAGGCTTGCCCATCATAGCTTTCGGCAGTTTTATGGCTGCATACGCCTCTTCTATGATCGGCTCTAATTCCGCAGATGCCGTCTTTATCCTCAGGGCAAGCCTCTGCTCGTATGTCCTCTAGTCGCGCTTGCCGGTGTCCCTTGACAGCGTCTTCTTGTAGATCTCCACAATCCTTTCGTATTCCTGCTGCGTGCTGCCAAGCATGCGTTGGGTTATCCTCATGTTATATTATTATTGGAACGTCAAGTATTTAAGTATTTACATGTAAATACTTAATATGAGAGAAATAAAAGGCGTTGTGGGCGGAAGACTGGTCTTGAAAGACGGCGAAATCGCGCTGATTTATGAAAAGAAAATAACGCCGTATGGCAATGGGGCAAAGGTTGACGCTCCCAAGAAACACATAGGCAAAAGGGCGTATGTGGTTATAATGCAGGGCTAGGGTTCATGTCCTTGTTCTTCAAAGGGACAGGCAACTTATGTCCCACAGCCCTTTGTCAATGACCATTTATTATAAGAAATGATAAAGTATTATTATGGGAATCGGCCGCTGGCATGGTTTTCTTGTGGTTACTGCCTTGGCAGTCCTTTTCTTTGCACAGCATGTTGCAGCTCTTTCCATAATGGCGTCCTACCTGGCCATACATTGCAGCCTGAATCCGGGGAACCCGCTTGTCCAGCAGGGAATTCATAATGAGAACATATCCATCTGGAGTTACGGTGATACGATATCTTTTGAGAGCAGAATTGGCGGCTATCAGCGCCAATACAAACTTAATGAAAGCACAGAGGAAATGCTCGCGGCTGCCTGCGCAGAGGACCTTTCCCCTGTTCTGGACCGCATGAGGCAAAGCAATTTTTCACAGTACTGTGACTTTTATCCTGCGGGGTTCCAGGGGAACATTTCTCATCTTCGTACGCAGGTCACAACCGAGCAGGTTGGCAACTGGACTCTGCGCTGCTTGGCATCCGGCCAGAATACCCCAGGCATGGCAGCATGGGAATATACGGTCTTGGCCCTGCTCTTCCTGGTTCCTGTCTTTGTTCTTCCCATGGCCCTGCTTTTTGTGTTTGTCATGGCTCCGGTACCTTCGGCAATAGCCCTTGCACTGTTCGTCTCTTTCTTGTACCATGCCAAAGGCAGGGGGGTCAGGGTAAGCGGAATGTATGCCTTGCCCATCCTGCTTGGCACAGCCGGGGGCATAATAGGGTACATAAGCTCAAAGGACAAGAGATTTGGCATTAAGCTGCTTGTTACTGGGCTGGTTGTGAGCGCAATATCAATCCTGTTCTTATTGTATTTTATTGCTATAACCCTTACCTAGCCTTTCTCCAGCACAATCAGGCTCTCCCTCAGCACGCCTTTCTGTATCGTCCTCCTCTCCAGGGCGTACCTCTTGTTCAATACCAGAATCTCTTTTGCCTTGAACCCTGTTTTTTCTGCTATTCTGGCTAATTCAATATCAACATCCACAATTTTCTCTTCCCTGGGAAAATAGGCATTGGCAAGAACAATCCCCACATTAGCTCCTGGCTTGCAAACCCTGAACATCTCTTCCAGCACAAACTCCATGTCCCTGGAATAATTCTCCGCCAGCTTTTCCGGGTCATCCAGGCCAATATAAGACCGGATGGAAGGCTCAGGCTGGCCCACGAACCAGTTCTCTATCGCGTAAACCTTCGTGTAATCAATGTTGTTCAGGTAGGGAGGGGAGGTGATTATGGCGTCTATTGATTCGCTTTCCAGCCTCATTTTCCTTGCATCGCAGTTTTCCACAACAGTATTGCATGGCCTTGTTTCCAGTTTTTCTATATCTTCC
>JACQOB010000095.1 GCA_016202745.1 Candidatus Aenigmatarchaeota archaeon
CCTCTAACCTTGCCTGTGCACCATCCTGCAGGCTCCTCAGCTCCTCCTGGCTCAGCCCTTCCATGTGTTTTCCGACAGCCTCGTAGATCCTCTGGCTCTTCTCGTAGGCAGGTATGTCCATGCCCCTTATCTCCTGAATTTTTGGCCCAAGCTCCGGGACAAGAGGCAGCACAACCTCATCGATCAGCCTGTCTGTAACCTCATAGAATGGAAGGTTCTTTGAGTATGTTATGTAGATGTTCTGCTGCGACACGAATATGTTCTGCGCGTCGCCCATAAGGTAAATCTGGCTCTCTGGCCCCTGGGAATCGCTTTGGGTGTTCAGGGACAGTATTGTCGTGAACCTGTATGAGAAGTCCGGGTTGTCAAAATAGTATATATCTGGAAACGCTTTGGAAGGTGTCACACTTCCGCTTTCTTGCAGCAAAGGAATTGCTATGTCCCCATTTCCGAACAAACTGACCGGCATATTCACAATCACATAGGCATAATCCCCAATCATCCTCGAATCAAAGTACGTCCCGTTTATCGTCATGTTCCTTGAAATGGCCGGGTTTTCCCTGTCGGAAACGTCATAAACCTGCAGGAACATCTTTGGCTGGTAATAGTATGGTATCAGCCGTGATGGTATTGAAACGCCGCTTTCATCAGCCGCACCTTCGTTGGGCTTATACGACGGATACGTTATCTGCTGGTGTCCAAAGACAACCAGCCTGTCACCGCTTACGAATATCTCCTGCACAGGCCCTCCGGTGTCTATCTCTGAAAGTATTTTCGCGTTTTCTGCAGGATAGGCATCGACTATTATCACCTTGTTCCCCGAAACAGTATAGATATACTTCCCGTCATTCTTCACTATGTCAGCCTCGTCCACGCCCGCGACCTGTATGTTCGTCGCAGAATAATCCTCTGACTTCTGCTGGCCGCTGTCTTCCGCAGCCCCGGCGGCCTGGGGCTCAATCGCGCCTCTTGCATTGCTGCCGAAATAGCCGCCAAACCCGCTGCCTGCCTGGTCAGAAGCCTTGATGTAATCAGCCAGTTCCTGGTATGATGCAAACTTCTTAAGTTGGGGAGGTTCCTTCTGGATTACGCCGTCCTCTCCTGTAAGCAGGACAACAGACGTGACAAGAATTGCTGCAACAATCACAGCCGCTGCAAAGGGGAGGGCAATTATGCCTTTCATAACACCTAATTGGACCCTTTAAATATATCCCTTCCGGTTTAATAAGGGGAGGGGCGAATGATGTCAGCGGGGGTAATCAAAGGTGCCGTATCGCGTTATGAGCCTGGCCCTGTTTGCCCCGTCTTCGGAGCTTTCACAGCTCCCAATCCTTGACGACGCAACGCCGAACTCCTCCCAGACGTAATCCATTACTTCGCCTGCGGCCCCAGGATCGACCTGCAGGTCAGCGCCTACGCCCATGTTGAAGTCCTCGTGCATCTCCTCCCAGCTAACGTTGCCGTGCTGCTGCACAAGCCTGAAAATCATCGGCGGGTCAGGCAGGCTATCCTTGACATACAAGATGCCTTTCCCTACCCTGAGGCATTTTGTGTGGCCGCCTCCTGTGTTGTAGACAATGCCGTGGACTGCTGTGCCGAACTCTTCAACCAGGCCCTTGAATATCGGGGCAAAGAGCCTTGTGGGCCTCGTTATCTCTTCGCCTATCGTGCCTTCAATGCCCTCCACCCTGTCCGTGACGCAGAATGAGCCCGTGTAGCGCTTCCCTCGCTGCAGTATCTCTGGATATTTCTCGCCGTGCTCCTCCCTCATGAGGCAGTGCCTTGCCAGTGTAAGGCCGTTGCTCATTATTGCGCCGGCAGGCCTCTTTTCGTACTTTGCCTGCCCGCCGCTTGAAATGCCGATTATTGCGTCGCCGGCCCTGATGTCCTCCCCTGTTATTATATCCGCCAGCTTGTAATCAGCGAATACGGCGCCAACGGAATCCAGAGTCCTCACCTGGTCCGGCAGGTCAGCCGTCTCCCCGCCGGCAAACACAACGTCTATGCCAAATCCCCTGAGCATTTCAAACAGCCCGGCATATTCTCTGGCCAGGATCTGCAGGACTTCTGCCTTGGGTACAGGGAGCCTGTTTATTGCAACGTAATCGATGAAGCTCAGGAATTCGGGCCTGCCAACGCAGAATACATCCCCGATGTTCATCGCCAGCGTGTCCTGCGCAATCCCCTCGAAGGCCTTGAAATCGCCGGTCTCCTTCCAGTTGAGGTAGTTCTGGACAGACTTGCTGCCTGCGCCGTCGGCGTGGTGCACGAAGCCGTAGCCTGGCCTGCCGGGATATGGGTGTATTGTGCAGAATGCGTGCTGGTAAAGCCCTGTCCTCGCGTCCTTGAAGGCCTCTATCCCCTTCTTCTGGACATCCACGCCAAGGCGCTCATATTCCGATCCGGCCATGAAGAATCTGTTGATTCTTGTCAGAAAGCTTTATATGTCGAATGAGGTTGCGGATAAAATAAGAAAGGAGGCGTTGAGCCCCCCGGCTTGAAAAAGGCACCTTCATTTGCTCCTGTAATTCCTGAATGAATCGGCTATTTTTCTGTCTTCCCTGCTTAGTGTAGACAGTACCCTTTCCCTTATGTCAGCGCTTCTCACTTCCTTCCTGTCACGGAAAGCAGATTCAACATCCTTTGCGACCTTCTCTGCTATTTCCCTAGTTCTTGCCTTGTCAATCTTTGCCCTTTCCGCTGACCTTTCTATGCCTCTCCTGATTTTCTTGCTGTCGAAGTCCTCCCGCTTGCCGTCACTCTTCACAACTTTCATGATTCACCTCCCAGTATAATAAAGTAATTGAGTGTTGTAAAGGTGATATAAAAAGAAATTTCAAACGTGAGAAAAATCATGCGCCGGGCGGGAAATTCGCAGGTCTGGCTTGTTATGTGTTTTCAAGCCAGCACCTAATCGAACCCGCGTCACAGGCTTGGAAGGCTTATGCCGCCTGCCAGGCAATGGCAAGCGTCCGGATCCTACCACTAGACTACCGGCGCAATAGAATAAGATTAGATAGCCGTGAATTAATAACCGTTATCCAACATCATTGGCTACCAGTCCATGTTCTTTGACTCGACAGCTAAGTGATAGTTATCCAATATCATTGGTTACCAGTTCATGTTTTTCTGCTCGACCGCTCTTTTGAGGAAGCGGCAGCTCCTGTAAAAAGAGCGGTCATTCCCATTCAAAATCCTCGAGGTCGATCTCGTCCAGGACCTCGTCCTCGTCCTTTTTCTTTTCCTTCTTCTTCGCGGGCTTCTCTTCCTTCTCCTCTTCCGGCTCCTCCTCAGGCTCCTCCTCGCCGCCCTTCTTAATCGCGTCAACAATCTTGTCCATCGCCTTGTCGTCAAGCCTCTTGACAGGCAGCATGCCCTCGAGCCCCACTGGCCCCTCGCTGTTGTACCTGGGGATTATGTGGAAATGCACGTGGGGAACCACCTGCCCGGCGGACTTGCCGTTGCTCTGCGAGATGCTTATGCCGTCCGCGCTCATGCTCCCCTTGACTGCAACTGCCAGCATCCTCACCCTCTCAAAGACCTTTCCCGCATCCCCGGTGCTCATGTCCATTATTGTCTCGTAATGCCCCTTCGGGACGACCAGCGTGTGGCCCGGGTTGCGCGGGTTTATGTCAAGGAAGGCTATCACCTTTTCGTCCTCGTAAACCTTCTTCGCGGGTATCTGCCCCTTCATTATCTTGCAGAATATGCACTCTTCCGTCATGCAATCACTCACCCTTTCAGGCCGTCATATATTCTTCTATATTCTCTAGCTAAGATTTAAATATGGAGCCTGGCGCATCTCACCCATCAGGCGATGATTGTCAGCCCTGGTGACCCTACCCGCTGCTACCGGGCGCTAACGTTCAGCCGCCGATCAAGAAAAAACAGCTAGCCTTGTAACTCGAATTCCCCTATGACAGGCAGGTGGTCGCTGACTGGCATGACAGGCGCCGCGATTTTCACCGGCCTGAAATGCCCCGAAGTGAAAATGTAGTCAACAACAAACAGGGGCTTGACCTTCGCTATGTGGTGTATCTTAGGGTGCAACGTGGCCTTTATGCCTGCCTCCACAACCCAGTTCCTGCCAATGGCGGAAACCTCCTCCATGACATGCGTATTTGGCGGCATGTTGAAGTCCCCTGTAAGAATGAACGGTTCCCCGCCCAGTTTCCTTATGTAATCAACCAGGATCCTTATCTGCCTCATTTTCTCATGGCTGTCCGTCGGGCTTGTGCTCCATGCAAAGTGCCCTGTAAATAAATTAACATTCCTGCCATCTATTCTGACCTGCGCATGTATGGCATTCCTTGGAAGCCTTTCCTTCTCCTCCTCCGGCCTGAAACGCCTGGAATCATATTCCCTGTAATCCCTGAGCCAGATTGTTTTCACATCAGATACAACGGGATATCTTGTCAGGAAGGCTGTTGAGTCGACGCACACCTCCCCGTCTGGGTATCTCACGCCCCTGGAAGGGACTGAAAATCCATGCAGGCCAGTGGATTTCTTTATCTCATCAAATAGGTCAAGTGTCTTGTCCTCACAGAAGTTTTCCCTGCCGCTTGAAACCTCCTGCATTGCCAGTATGTCAGGCTTCTGCTCCCTGAGAAACTCCAGGAGATTATCCAGCATCTTTCCCCGCCAGATGTTTATCTGTATTATCTTGAAC
>JACQOB010000096.1 GCA_016202745.1 Candidatus Aenigmatarchaeota archaeon
CAGGTTGCTCTGTGTCGTATGGTTCCTCCACGGGTCATGCGTTGAGCCTTCAACAAGCAGATCCAGGTAATCGCTGACATCGCTGTCGGTAAGGGAGAAGAACTCCCTAGCCCAGCCGTCTATTATGGTGAAGTTTGTCTTGTTCGGCGCGAAGAATACGTAATCCTTCACAGCCCCGCCCTTGACAGCGTCCTCCAGGTAGTAATAGCCCGCAGGCGCATTGAAGGAATAATAAGGTTCCCCATGCACCAGCCTCTCGCCGGATGTTATGTTCCCCCTTTGCACGGACTGGTTTATCTTTTTCTCGTATTCCTTGAATTCATGCGAGCACATGCCCTTCACATCTTTTGAGGGCAGGCAGCATTCATACACCACAGCTGTGTATGGCGGCAGGCAGATGTCCGGCCCGTAGGGGAATATGGGCCCTGACCTCGGGGTGATTGCAGCCTGGAGAGTGTTTGCAAAGAGAAGCGAGATGACAACGATGGCAATGATCTCGATGTATTTCCTCTTCGTCATCCCGACAGGCTCCCTGTTGAGTATCCTGAGCTGGTAATGTATCAGTATCAGGAGGATAATGTCAACAGTCAGGCCTGCGATGCCAAAATCGGCGAACAGTATCGCAAAAACAGTGAGCGCCACATCCGCAATCACCAGCCCCAACACGAACAGGAGGCCGCTCTTTGTCCTGCTGGAAACCGCACTATACGCAATCAGGTAAAGCAGGAGGAAGAACAAATAAAACCCGATATAGAAGGCTTTAGCCCCTTCCACAGTCACCTCGCCGGCAAGAGCAAGCAGCAGCGCAACAATTTTTATTATCACAAGCACCTTCAGGTTCGCCGTCACGAACTCCCTGAACTCCCTCCTCACCTTCGCCTTCCTCCCTGCGCTTGCGGGCGGCTTTGGAATGGAAAGCCCCCTGACCAGTATGCCGTTGGCCAGTATCAGGGCGTGCGTCACGGTTTCCATAAAAAGCATGACAGCCACACCCTGCAGGGTGCTTGCCTGGAGATTCGTCTCTGCGGGAATGACTGCCACCAGCCTAAGTGCGAAGAAAACGAGCGATATCGCGCCGGCCGTCCTAATCCGCCCCTTCCCGCCTGTGGCCAGCAAGTATCCTGACGCGACCAGCAGTAGCCAGCTTGCCAGGGTCAGGGAAATTTCAAGGGGGCCGTACGACGCTTCGCTGACGGCCTTGACCAGCGCGTCCGGAATTGCAATGAGCACAGCGGCCGCCAGCAGGCTGATGGTGACCTGGACAATCCCGTAGAGGATGCATATCCAGGAGAAAAGGCTTAGGTGCTTTCCGCTGATGCGCATGGTATTGTCTTTCACCCGCCGGCTAATTAGCTTTCCCTGTCTTTTGATGCGGCAGCCTAACAATAAGGGAGGGAAGCATTATAACCCCAGCCATCAAGGAATAACCATGGGCTTCATTGACTTCCACCAGGGGTGCGGCAGCATTCCGACCTGCTTCGGCCCCAGGGAAGGCTATTATACAATCTTCAACACACCGCTGCACCTGTCCCTCATATTCCACCTTATCCCCGCCCTGATTATTGGCCTGCTGTGTTTCGTACTTCTGGCAATTCTCAGGAGAAAGGGCAGGCAGATTCCGAAGCCGGCAATATATTTTGCGCCACTCATACTGACAGTAGCGCTCTATTTTGTTCTCGCCTACACGTTCCCAATGATAATAATGTATTAAGCCTTTTGAACTAACATATAATTCTAACCGAAAGAATAGAATAGTGGGCCCGTAGTTCAGCTGGATTCACAGCTTTTTTCAAGAAAAAGCTGTGGAGCAAAAAGGAGGCTATTCGACCTTCGGTCTCATTACGCCTTCCACGAATAAAATGGAAGCCGTAACCGGAGCGAAGCGGAGGTAGGCTCCCTTTTGATCCACCACTTTTTGGAAAAGTGGTGACAGACAGAACGCCGGCTTGCGGAGCCGGAGGTCTTGGGTTCGAATGCACAGCTTTTTTCAAGAAAAAGCTGTGGATGCCGACTTGCACAGTCCGACAGTGCCTGCCGGCTATGTTATAGCCGGACCTGTAGTAGTCGGACGTGCAGAATCGGCGGGGCAAAAAGGAGGCTGCTCGCTTCCTTACAGTCGCTCACTACACCTTCCGTTTCCCCCACTTTGCAGTGCTGTGGGGAATAGGCCGGTAAAGGGGCGATGTAAGCGGTAGCTACCTAAGCCCCTTTGCG
This sequence comes from Candidatus Aenigmatarchaeota archaeon, assembly GCA_016202745.1. Classification (GTDB taxonomy): domain Archaea; phylum Aenigmatarchaeota; class Aenigmatarchaeia; order QMZP01; family QMZP01; genus JACQIG01. The sequence goes on from JACQOB010000096.1 coordinate 2,215, forward strand.
GGAAAATCCCAACGGGCTCACTTTATTATTTCCCAAGTGTAATATTAAACGGGAGGCAATATCCGATGCCGAGAAGAATGTCCACCAGGGAGGAAAGGAAGGAAAGGATTGACTCCAGGAAGAGGCGCACCAGGGAGAAGCTGGCCTCGATATTCATACTCGTGATAGCCGTCCTTGCCCTGCTGTGGATGCTTTCGACGGGCATTGCCATCGCGCTCGTGAACACGGCAACGGTCCTTGTTGCCCTGCTCGTCCTGATTGCGGCCTTCCTCATGTGGGGCTCCAACAAGAAACTCAGGCTCGGGATGCTCATCCTCTTTGCCATTGTAGTCATTGTGATAGTCGCCTTCTTTGCGGCCACAGCCCTCACGGGCATAGGCCAGACGATAGCGCTCATACTGCTCGTGATATTCTTTCTCCTCATGCTTGCCGCGCTTGTCTTCCTGACAGACCTGGTCTTCCATGAGGGCGGGAACTAGGCACAGTCACCTGATGCTGTACCTCTTTCAAGAAGCCCGTAAAAGCATCTCTGATACCCCTGCCCAAAGAATGCAATTGCCTTCAAGAGTGTGCTTCATCCCTCGGCAGCTGTTCAAAGGGTATGCCGCCATAAAACCCCTCAATCTCGTCCAGGGTCCTGGATGTATGCGACAAGTCCCCGTGGCCTTTTACGTATAAGCTGGTATTGCTCATCATGCCCTGGAGGGCGGCGCCGACTCCTGCCAAATAATGCCCGGCCATCTCCTGCGCCATGTTCTTCAGGTCGGTAAGGCTCTCCATATAGCAAAAGGGATGTAATGTTTTATATACAGAAGCCAATATCCTATCACATGACGCTCTACAAAAGGCGCGAGAAATTCGGCCATGTGTCCGTGAAGATAGGGATAGTCTTCAGCAGGGTCGGCCTCTCGCCAAACCAGTGGACGCTGGTTTCTATTATTCCTGCCCTGATAGCGCTCTATTTGCTGGTCCAGCAGAATTTCCTTGCGGCCGCATTCTTCTTCCTTGTTTCCGCCTTCCTTGACATGGTTGACGGCGCAGTGGCCAGGGTGGTGGGCAGGGTGTCCAACCTTGGCGCCTACCTGGACACTGTCGTGGACAGGTATGTTGAATTCTTCATAATCCTTGGGCTGCTGTTTGCGGGCCTGCCGGCTGCCCCGATACCGTTCACGGGGGTCACGTTCCCGATAGGCGCGCTGATACTGCTCTACCTCTTCGGCGGGATGGCCACCACTTACGTGAAGGCCGCGGCAAAGGAGAAGGACCTTACGAGGGGCCAGGAGATAAAGGGCGGCCTCCTTGAAAGGGCAGAAAGGCTTATCATCCTGTTTATAGGAATCCTCCTAGCCTCAATAAGCACGGCTGCGCTCAGCTTCATAATACTGGTACTGGCAGTCCTCACAAACATCAGCGCGCTGCAGAGGGTGTGGATTGCGGTGAAGCTGGCGAAGCCGTGATCATCTCAATCTTGCTTTCAAGTCAGCCCTGATTCTCTCCAGATCATCCGGCGTGTTGTTATCGTACTCAAGAAGACGGTATTTGTCTCTTCTGGGGGGTTCCCACATGACATCATTCATCCACTTTAAAACCGTATTTTCTGACCAGCCCTTTTGGCCTGTCCTGTCGTTGATTATGTCTGGGGTAACTTTCAGCCATAACAGATGGTGCTGGGCCAAAGAATATGGCATTGGCAAACCGTGAATATTGAGAAGCTCCCTCCTCCTGAATTGTGAATAAGCTGTAGTGTCGATCACGACATTTCTTTTATCCGAAAGAGCTTCATCCCTCTTCCTGTAAATCACATTCCAGATAAGTCCGGTGTCCTCGCCTTCGCTGAACGGGTATGTGTGGCCAAACAGCTCAACCGATATGTCATCCCCGCTTATCCTTGAGTAGCCCTTGCTTTCCTCCAGGAATTTCGCGACCGTGGACTTTCCTGATGCGGGAACTCCTGTCATTACCACAAGGTATTGCGACATAATAATGTCTTGCATATAAGCTTCTTATGCAGAATTAACGCCTCAGCTTCGCCAGGGTGGAAACCGCATGATTAAGGTTTTGCTATCCTCCATAAAACATCAAAATATTTCCTGTAGGCCCTTGAAGCTTCTTCACTCTCCAATATGAAAACAATCTTTGCAGTCCATGCTATTAGCGCTATCTTGTTGCCATATATGAGGGTGC
>JACQOB010000110.1 GCA_016202745.1 Candidatus Aenigmatarchaeota archaeon
CCTCCAGCTCGCCGAGGAGAATGCCCTGTACAGAGTGTTCGTTGAGGAGGCGATCAGGGGAGGGTGCTCCCGGGATGAGCTACTTCCACGGCTGAAGCAGGGCCTAAGGAACGGTGCCGGATTCTGGGAAGACAAGAAAGATTCCTGGAATGCATTTTGCAATGAAGCTGGTTTAAATTTCTCTGTCCCATATAACTTGCCGCGCCCCCTGTTTCCGTGATGTGCGGAGATGTGCATAGCCTTCCGAGTCCGTTGCTGTAGAACACAGTAAAGCCATGGATTCTCTTAGAGGCAAGTTTCATTTGCTTAATGGTCTGCCTGTCTTCTTTAAATTACATTGCATTATATAATGGACATGGAAAAGCTCCTCCCAACGATTAGGAACATAGCCGACAGGATTGCGGACACGGAGAGGAGGAGGAAGAGGCTGGCCCTGATGCTCAGGAAGCAGCCCGGCCATGGCATAAGCAGGGTGCAGCCCGACAGGCTTGAAAGCGTGAAGGTTGTTGGCGTGGATGGCGGCATCGCCAAGAAGTCGCTCCACGGCGTTGACTGCATGCTTGCCAGGGCCGCGGGCGTCTGTTTTGAATACAGCAAAGGCAGGGTCGCATCGGTAAGGTACTACCCCTCAAAGATCCCGTCGCCGCAGCCGGCTGTCCTGGAGGCGCTTTCAGACATGGACTGGGGGCACTATGCCGCGAGCATAAGGCTCCTGCACGAAATCGTCACCGCCACCAAATCCGTTGACGTGTTCAGGCCGGACGCCCTGCTGCTGGACGGGCAGATAATACCCCACTATGCCGACAGGCCATCGCGCACGTCACCGGTATACCAGAACTACGCGGACCTCATCTCCAATTACCTTTCGCTTTACAAGAAGGTCGAGGAGAACGGCGTGCTCCTGGCTGGCGTGATAGAGGACTCGAGGAACGTCAGGTTTTGCGACATAATAAAGAAGGCCGCAGGCAACGCCGAGATCCCCAGAGACCTCATGGCGCTGCTTGACAGGACAAAAGACACCAACCTGCTCTTCTGGATGCTTGAGAAGGGCGAGCGCACCTCGGTCTTCAGCCATGCGGACAACCCGGACAACAACAAGGTGCTGAAGGACCTGGGGGGCTTCGGGGGAATGGTCAAGAGTTTCTACATAAAGACAGCCCAGTGGGACAGGCCGATAAAGGTGGATTTCCTTTCCGGGAAGGATGAGGACCATGAGAAGAAGGCAGACAGGATAGGATCCATCATACTCGCAATATCAGGCCACCATTCCGGATACGGCCTTCCCGCGCCGCTAATTGAAGCGGACAGCGTAGCCAAGATGTCCGAATCGGAAATAGACAACTTCTATTCCCAGGTCCTCACCTTCGCTGGCAACATGCCGAGCATAATGAAGCTCAGAAGGGAGCAGAGGCCGTTCTAGAGGCGATATGCGATACCGCAATCTTTGAGTGCCATTTGAAGGGACATGGTGATTCCTGACATGTTCTTGTATTGCAAAACCCTGCCGTAGGATTCGCCGAGCATCTCGCCGGCAAGCTTGAATGCGGACCTCTTCCCATTCCCGGAATATTGCGTATAATACAGGATATCCTTCATCTTGAAAACCTGCTGGGTTTCAGTCCTGGAATCATTCGTCTTCACCCTGGCGCCCATCCATATTTCAGGGTCCAGCACCAATGACAGGTAATCCTCATCATAGGCCTCATACTTGTTATGAGCAAATTCAACCTGCCTTTTATGCGAGCGGACAGCTTCCCTGAGGTCCTTGCTGTCATAAATCCTTACCAGCATGCCGTTCAAATCCGTGATCAACTTCCTGCCTGCGTCCCTCTCCTTTTCTATCCGGTCAACAATTCCGCCCAACTCCAGCGTTGAAAGCCCAGACTGTACCATCGACCCATATACTTCGTCCTTTCTCTTCCGGGCTGCTCCGCGCATAGTATCCAATTGCATATTGGCAGCAAGCTTTATATGCTTCACGATTCCGACAAACCTTAATATACCTGTTGCTTTTAATCTTGTTATGCCTGTAAAGAGGATACTCGTAACCGGGAGCAGCGGCACCATAGGGACAAGGCTCTGCGAGAAGCTGCTGGAGGCCGGCTATTCAGTCACCGGGGTTGACATCAAGAGGAACAAGTGGCGGGAAGGGGTTGACAGGGTGACCGTCATTGGAGACCTCAGGGACACGAAGACCTTTGAAAGGCTGCCAAAGGACGCGGACATGGTGATACACCTTGCGGCTAACGCAAGGGTTTACGACCTGACGCTCAATCCGGGGATGTCCCTGGACAACATATCAATGCTGTTCAATGTCCTTGAGTTCTGCAGGGCCGCCGGCATCAAG
>JACQOB010000004.1 GCA_016202745.1 Candidatus Aenigmatarchaeota archaeon
ACTATTCTCAACCTCAGCCGCGTTTTCGTCGCCGTTGTCTCCATCATCTCCGCCGTTTCCCTCGCCGCCTTGAGTGCCCCTGGCTTCGAGAGCGTCTCGGGCATTGTCACTGGCTTGGTCCGGCAAGGACTCAGGATGGTCGAAGTTCGCCATCTCGGATATGGCCTGCGTCTCAAACGGTGATAGTAATGCCGCCGCAAGCAGCGCGAGCGTCAAGAGAAGGGATACTTTCCTCATCTCTGGGTTCCTTAACCCACACTCATCTCTCTGGTCGTCTAAAAACCAATAAAATTGAACATGTTTCCAAAGATATCCATTTTCTCCCCATTCTGCAAGAGGATACAACCCCTACTGAGCTTACGCCACTCCTCGCCGGGTCACGAATCTGCCCAGACCGTTCTTGCCACTCTCAGAATATTACCGCCTGTCGCCTTGGCAATCTCCTGGTCCGAATAGCCATGCTTCACCATCCACCTCACACAGTTACTGAACTCTGACGGGTTCTCAAGCCCGTCCACATACTCCACTCTGGGGAAGGCAGGAAGCCCTTCTTCAGCCGCCGCCGATATGGAAAGGAAGTCTCTGAAGATTTTGTGAAGTGCGACGTGATCTCCGAAGAGCGTGTCCGGACCCAGAGCAGCTTGGTCGATTCCCACCAGCTTCTCAACATACTCGAAGTGTTCCATTACACCTTCTAGATTGTGTCTCAGATTGTGCTTGGTCAACGTGCTATGAGGAGCAGCCTCAATGCCGAAAACTCCGTCCTTCTCTGCAAGTCTCTCGATAAGTTCATCAGGTTTCATCCTTCGAGACGACCACAGAGCTCTAGCGCCTGCATGGGTAATGAAAACAGGCTCCTTGCTGGCCTCAATGGCCTCAAGGCCTGTTCTGTCACCGGCATGAGACAGGTCTACGGCAATGCCAAGCCTGTTGAGAGCTTGAACATAGTCATAGCCGAGGTCCGTGAGGCCCCGGTCCACCTTGTCCGCGAGCCCTGACCCGAACTCGTTGCCTCTGCTGTAGGCTATGCCCATACACCTAACCCCTAGCCCGTACAGAACCTCGAGCCTTGTCAAGTCCTCTCCCAGCCTGGGAGGAGCCTCAAGATGAAGAACCATAGCAATTCCTCCGTCGCGATGAGCTTTCACAATATCCTCTGTCCCCGTAGCCACAAACACCATGTTCTGATGATCCAGGTCCTCTCTCACCATTCCGATCTGGTGGACAACATTCTCCCAGTCCCATGGATCTCTGGACCTTATCACCGCGATTCCGTCAAGAAGGCCTTCAAACACAGCGTCCAATCCTGAGTAGGCTAGACCCTCGTAGCCCAGCGACCACCTGCCACTTCTAACATAGTCTATGAATTGGCTGGAGTCTTCCGGCCAGACGAAAGTGTGATCGTGAAGCGAGATCGTAGGGTTCTTCTCGATTATTGTCTGGACTCTTTCCTCCTCGGACGTGGAGAGTGAAACAGTGCTTGACTGGACCCTCCCGATCTCTTTGGCCAGCTTGAAGGGAGAGTAGTCCTTTCCTGGCTGTAGGAAGCTGAAGGACTTGTAGCCAGAATACCTCTTGTTCTTGCCCAGTCCTACAGATACGGTCAAAAACTGCCCTGGGAAGTTCTTGAGAGAATGCAACTTAAAACCTGAGCACCTCAGGACTGTAGGGACGAAGCCTATGAGAATCGGTGTCCTTTCGGATACTCATACCGACTCCATCGACAAACTTCCAGGAGGACTAGTCAAAGTTCTGACTGGAATGGACATGATTCTCCACGCAGGCGATTTCACCGAGCGGATGGTCTTGGAGAAAGTCCGGGGACTAGGAAAGTTCGTTGGAGTCTACGGAAACCTAGACTCGTTCGATGTCAAGAAGGAGCTCCACGCCATCGAGACTGTCGAGGCTGGTGGTTTCAAGATTGGGTTGAACCATCCTGCTGAAGGAGGGGCGCCTTTGAATCTGGAGGACAGACTTCGCCCCAAGTTCCAGGACGTCAACGTCATCGTCTTCGGTCACAGCCATCAGCCCACAAACCAGACCAAAGAGGGCGTCCTCTTCTTCAACCCTGGTAGCGCCACGGGCACTGCTCCGGCTAGGAAGAAGACCTTCGGCATACTCCACGTCGACAAGAACATCAGAGGCGAGATTATCAAACTCTGAACACCTTTTCCAGTTTCCCCGCTCATGTTGAGACCCATGGTTGCTGGAATTGTTC
>JACQOB010000005.1 GCA_016202745.1 Candidatus Aenigmatarchaeota archaeon
CCGTGCCCAGGCTCGCGTTCGACCACAACAAGATACTGGAATATGCGCTCAAGAGGCTCAGGTGGAAGCTGGAGTATACGACAGCGGCGTACTCGCTACTGCCTGACAAATTCACCCTCACGGATTTGCAGAAGGCATACGAGACCATACTTGGCCGCGGGCTGGACAAGAGGAACTTCAGGAAAAAGGTATTCGCGCTGGGCATACTGGAGGACACAAAAGAGACGAAAAGGGAAGGGCCGCACAGGCCCGCCAGGCTCTACTCCTTCAGGCGCAAGGCACCGGAGATACTGGAAATATTATAGTGTCACCTGGCGTTTTTCAGCTTCTCAATCAGTTCCTCGTTCTCCATCATCTGGTCGGGCCTTGCCATTACATGCATATATTTTATGATGCCGTCCTTGTCCAGGAGGAAGTAGGAGCGGTTGGCGAAGCCGTTGGGCAGGCAGATGCCGTACCTGTCAAATACCTCCTTTGTGCCGGAAAGCATCACGAACTGGGCTCCAAGCCTTTCCCTGAAGGCCTTGTGGGAGTCGGCATGGTCAGCGCTAACAGCGACTATCCTGATGTTAAGGCTCTTGAACTGGCCGTCCATTGAGCAGAAGCCGCCCAGCTGCCTGGTGCATACGGACGACCAGTCTGCTGGGTAGAAGTATAGCAGTATTCCCTTGCCGCCCAGCAGGCTGTGGAGTGAAACATCATGCCCGTCAGGGTCCTTCAGCGTGAAGTCCGGGGCCTTTTCGCCAACTGCCAGCATAAATGTCACCTAACAACCTGCTTCTTTTTTCCAGCCGGTTTCAGGGCTGGCGCTGCCCTTCTTGAATCCGCAAGGAAGACCCTGTATGCCAGCAGCCCTATAATCGCGCCTATTATTGGCCCCGCGAAATATATCCACAGCTGGCTCCATGCCTGGCCGCCTGCAAGGACAGCAGGCCCGAAGCTCCTCGCCGGATTGAGCGATGCACCCGAGAACGGAATAGCGAACAGTTGCGCAGCCCCAAGGTAGAGCCCTATGACCAGCCCTGCATGCTCGCTGCCTTTTGCCGTGACAGCCAGGATGACGAACACCAGCATTGCGGTCGCTAAGAATTCCATGCCCAATGCTCCCCTTGTGCCGAACATGCCTGCCGTTGTCTCGCCCAGGCCATATGCGGGGCCCGCCACTGCCCAGAGGAAGAGGCCTGCTATTGTCGCGCCAACCAGTTGGGCAACAATGTACGGCAGCACATCCCTGGCTTTCATCTTCCCGCTGGCCCACATTGCTATTGTCACCGCGGGGTTGACATGCGCGCCTGATATGTGCCCTATCGAGTAAACCACTGCTATCAGGGCTATCGCCGCGGCAAGGCCTACGGCAATCATGCCTCCAATGCCGAAGGGCCCCCCAGATATTGCCTTGCTGGAAACCACTGCGGCTGTTATTACGAACGTCAGGATGAATGTCCCGGCCAGCTCAGCCATGTATTTCTTGCCTGTCATAATCCCCAGTTGTTTCCTGTATTTAAAAGCTAACATTTATATTACCTGCAAACAATTAGCTGAATATGAGCTACAAGTGTTCATTCTGCTCAAAGATGATACCGCTGGGGAAGGGCAAGGTGTTCGTGAAGAACGACGGAAGGATGTTCCACTTCTGCGACTCCAAGTGCCAGGCCAACCACCAGATGGGCAGGGAGCCCAAGGGGCTGAAATGGACGGAGACCCACAGGAAGGCCGCGGGCAAGACAGGCTCCAAGAGGAAGGGGAAGCGCTGATTGCCGGCTAACGCCGATTGTCTTTAGAGGCTTTCCAGGAATTCCTTCTCCATGAAGTGCAGTTCGCCGGGGAATATAAGGACTGCAGGCGGCTTGCCAGTTGATTTGTCCTTCAGCAGGTTTTCAACAGAATCATATTTAATGATTCCCTCCCCTCCAAGGCTGCAGGCTGCAACCACCCTAGTCTTCAGCGCCATCAAGCCACTCCTTTTCCGCTTTTCGATTTCCAGGAGTATTTCAAGCCCTTCCTTGGCGGTCATGTATCTTCCCTTTTCCGATTTGATGTCCAGGAGGATGAGGGTGTGCAGGCCCGCCTTCCTGTTCTCCAGCATCGCATCATAGGCCCCCGCGGGGGAATACCCCTTCTCAGGGTATGTCAGCGTCACAGTCCTGCCGAACTTGTACAGCTGCAGGCCCGCTTCGCCGACGGCTGTGAGGATGCTGGAGCCGTGGACCACCCTGGTTTCGATTCCCTTCCTTCTCGCATCCAATAAAAGGGATATGTGCGTTGTCGCGGAAAGCGCATCGCCTGGTATGAGAACCCCGACATTCTTGTTTCTTGCCGCATTTATTATCTTATCCGATTTTTCCTCCAAACCGGAACGTTTCAATTCAATAACATTTTTACCAATCAGTTTAGATAATTTTTCTACATCAGTGTCCATCTTATTTGTATAGAATTCCACATACAGTGCATCGCATTTCTTCGCCGCTTCCAGGGCCCGC
>JACQOB010000097.1 GCA_016202745.1 Candidatus Aenigmatarchaeota archaeon
GAGGAGCATAGATCTTGTTTATAAGGGGCTGGAACAGAGCTCTGGCGGGCAGAGGGAGCACAGGTATGAGAAACTGATGGAGCAGATGAAAATCAAGAAGATGAATCCGGCAAATCTTGAATGGTTCACAAAATTCTTCCAATTTGGCTCACCTCCAATGGGCGGATTTTGCCTTGGAATAGAGAGATTCACACAACAGCTATTGGATATAAAGAACATAAGAGAAGCGGTTTTATTCCCGCGAACGCCCGAAAGATTCCTGCCTTAGAATTTTATTTCTTGTCTGGCCTGCCCTTTCTTGCCTTCATGGACTCGGCAAGCGCAGCCAGTGCCACCTTGTCCATCCCAAAGGACTCAAGCGGGATTGCGAAAAGTATCGTGTTGCTCTGGTCCTGGCTGACATCCGATATTGTTTCCAGCGTCCTCAGCTGCAGGGCGGCGGGGACTTCTGACAGCTTCTTTGCGGCGGCGGCAAGGTTGTTCGCGGCCTTCACCTCACCCTCGGACTTGATTATCACCGCCCTCTTCTCCCTTTCGGCCTCTGCCTGCCTTGCCATCACCCGTTTCATGTCATCCGGCAGTTCGATATCCTGCAGCTCAACCAGCACAATGTCCACGCCCCAGCCGGTGCTCATGACATCAATGATGTCCTTTATCTTCTTGGCAATCCTCTCCCTCTGCGACAGGAGCTCGTCAAGCTCCACCTGGCCGATCACGTCCCTGAGGGTTGTCTGCGAATACTGCTTCACGCTGAAGACGTGATCCTCTATCTGCGTAATGCTCTTTTCGGCATTAATGATCTTCATGAAAACCACGGCGTTCACGCCGACTGAAATGTTGTCCTTGGTGATCACGGACTGCTTCTCTATGTCCAGCGTGGTTATCCTCATGTCCCTTCTGATCACCTGCTCGAAGATGGGGACCTTGAAGAAAACCCCCTCCTTCTTTGTCCTGTTGTACCTGCCTACCCTGAGGACTATTGCCTCCTCCCACTGCTGGTTGACGACTATTGAAGAGCCGACAAAAACCGCCAGGATAAGCCCGGAAACAACAACCAGAAACCCCAGGACAATTTCGGTCTGAGAGATGAAGAATCCAATAAGGAGGGAGAGCAGGAAGATCATGATGCCGACTGTGGCCGGGATGTTGCTGCTCCCTGCCACTGCGCGCCTTTCAGAAAGCCGTGTGACGTACCTTTCCGGCAGGCCTTCAGAAAACTCGGCATCCATATTCATAATTCCTGTCCCGATTTAAATATGTCCCCAGTCTGTGAAATCTCTTTAATCCGGCAGACAATAATCAGATATGAAAGCACAGATGTTCATCCTCTCCATGATATTCCTGGTCGGGCTGGTGTTCGTGGTCTACCAATTGCTTCTTCAGTACGGCTCGATAAACACCACCGAGCCGCTGGAGAACGACGAGGTCTTCGCCACAAACAACATAAGGGACGCCTTCAACAGCACGCTCACCAGTGCCGCTGGCTGCGGGGAGGCGGAACAGAACCTGCAGAACCTGGATGAATTCATTGAGAGGCAGCAGCCGACGGGAAGCTTCATAATTGATAACGAATACACGCTCATCTGCTCCAATTGGGCCAACGCCTATCCGGACCCTCCGCCACTGAACCTCACAATAAGCGTGTATGGCGGCAGCGTGGACACGAGAGTCTATTATGAATTCTACCGGAACCAGTAGGCGAAATCGAACCTTTATAAGAATCGGCGGCCCTAATAATATACATGCGGATGAAGGGCGGATTCGAGCTGAGCCTTAATTTTGTCGTCATTGTTGTGGTGGCAGTCATACTGCTTACGCTTTCAATAACATTCCTTACAGGCATTTTCGACCAGTTCCAGCCCCTGACCTTCCAGGTCGGCCAGATAGCCAGGAAGGAGCTTGTTGAGAGGCTGGCCGGAGGCGAGAAGGTGGGCGTTGCCGCGCCGACAATAGATCCGTGGAAGCGTGGCCAGTCGGGCGCCTACGTTCTTGGACTGAAGAACGATGACCCGGCCAGGGACAAGAAATTCTATATCAACATCTACCTTGAGAACAGGGTGGACGGGCAGGACCTGAGGGAGGAAGACCTGAACAGGTGGTTCTCATACACCAAGGCCAGCGAGGAAAGGTTTGAGCTGCTGCGCGCAGGGGAGACTAAGACAAGCGACCTCATAATACGCCCGCCATCGAGCACTGTGCCGGGGATATACAGGTTCAGGGTCCTTGTCTGCTCGGTTGCCGCGACAGCCAAGCTTGACCGGGGCGACTGCACGACTGTCGAGGGCACTGATACAAACCTGCAATACGGCGATGATGTCTTCTCGCTGGAGATTCAGTGACCTGGACTGCCGGGAAACATTTATTGCCCCATCCCGCCAAAGATTAAAAGATGGCAAGGAAAACACACGGGAGGGATTTTAACCTGCGGCTTTTTGTGGCTGCCGCCGCGACAGCGATAGTGCTTGTAAGCATTGCAATAGCATTCCTGCCCGCCGCTGTCCAGGAGATAAGCGTGACCCATCCGGTTCAGCAGGGGCAGAAGCAAGAGGCCGAAACAAGGCTTGTGAATTCCGGCCAACGGATTGCCATAACGGGCCCCTCCACAGACAAATGGAAGCCCGGCGACAGCGGGATAATGAGCCTCTCAATCATGAATGGCCAGCCTTCGGAAATGACGTACCGCATAAACATTTACCAGGAGAGCTACCTTGGCAGCGGCGCGCCCGACACGGGCACCTGGTTCAGCTACCCAAGAGCCATTTCCGTGCCCGCCTCCTCCTTCAGGACCGCATCGGTGGTAATCAGCACCGCAGGAGCGCCAGGCTCTTATTTCTTCAGGCTCCTTGCCTGCAAGTCGGAGAAGTGCACAACCCTGGGCGACCAGGGTGTTGAGGCATATGCGTCCACCCAGTTCGGGATCAAGCTTGAGGATTTCTGAGGCGCGATATTTGTTCCTGGCTGTTTGCAGGGATTTATCCACCCCCATTGCAATATAACATATGGACGTCGGGATGGTTTTCGCGATAATACTCACAACGATAGTCATCGTTCTGATACTAACATTCGGCATGGAGCAGATACGGGAGCTGCTCGGGATAGGAAAGCTGGCACAGGTGGCCAATTCCATGCAGAAGCTAAGGGATGACGTGGACCTCGTGTACACGCTTGCTGAAGGCACGACCAAGCCGTTCAAGCTGGGCATACCTTCCGATGTCAGGTTCTGCTTCGTGGACATTCAAAATACTGGCGCAAATGAGGACTCCGAATATTTCGCTGACCCGAAAACAAGATGGAACCCGGAGGCTGGTGTTGCCAGGGAAATAGGCAGGAAGGGCTACAACATCTGGATCTACCAGAGCGCGAATGATTTCGGGAAGGGATACCTTGTTGAAAACCTGGACCCCGAAGAGAGCTTCTGCGCCCTGGGCCCCAGATCGCTCATACTGCAGAACAAGGGGTTCTTCGTTGACATAGCGATAATAGCATAGCTTATTTTACTGGCTTGACGAAATAATAATCAGGCTGCCGGCCAAAGCCAACATAACAAAGCCAGACCGCAGAAACCAAATAATATTACCAATTAACCAAGAGGCGCTATGACAAACATCTACGAGCTTTTCAAGATGATATTCGGCATTATCGCCTCCATATTCATCCTCTACTTTCTGATCACCTACACCGCCGGCTACAAGGACACGCAGCTGGCTTCTGTCAGGCAGTCGATTGTAAAATCCTTCATAACCGCCTCAGAGAATGTCTATTTTTCCGGCATCCCATTCCGCTTTGATGAATTCAGGTCACAGGAGTTTTCGTACAGCCTGAGCACCGCCGCATCCCAGCCGCAGGTCGAATTCGGGAGCGGCAAGGCGCCCGTGAGGGTGCCGCTGTTCTTCATTGAGGGCGAGGAGCTTGCAATGGCAAGGAATGAGGTGGACCTTGGGTGGTGGAAGTTCTACTATGTGCTGGCTGTTCCTGCGGTGGACATCGTATTCAACCTGCAGGATTCGTCGGGCGAATCAGCGGATGCGGCAAGGGATATAGCCTCGCTGTTCCCTGATTCCGACAGCCCGGCCGTGAGGATGGGCCTTTGCAGCGGCCCGAGGGTTGACATGTACACGAAGGACCAGTTCGCCAGGCTTGACAGGGGCGCGCTATCCTCCGCTCCCCCCTGCACGGCATCCATTGGGCAGGACGCCAGGCTGGTGATAATATCAAGCACATGCAATCCAAGCCAGACAGCCAGGGGCGTGTGCGTGCACCCTTCGGCGAAGCTTGCGTACATAAATGGGCTTTCCAGCGCGTACAACTACAAGGACAGCCTCGACATCCTGGCCCTCATAATAGGCGGGGAGGGGAAGGACGTGTTCGGCTCTGTGAAAGGCGGGCAGCTGTTTGAATACAAGAATAGCATGATGAGGAAGGAGCTCCTCCTCGCGGCGAAGATGATGAGGATAAGGGCGGAGATACTTTCCAGCGAACTGGAGGAATGCAACTATTTCCCGCTGGCCTCCGGGCTTGAAGACCTGGCAGGCATACTGGCCGACGATGACTATTACCAGAAGAGGGCATCCATCCAGGAATACCTGTCAGCAAATGACCGCATTTCCCTGGGGTGGGATGAGCTTGTGAAGGCGGGGTGCGAAAAATGAGGGCGCAGTCCAACATGATGGAATATGTCCTGATGACGTTCTTCATAGTGATAGTGCTGATAGCCATCATATTCTTCCTCACATTCTTCCAGGTGTTCCAGGCTGGCGGCGAGCAGCAGAAGGCCCTGTTCAACAGGCAGCTGTTCATCGCAAAATATTTCCTCGCATCCCCGCTGTTTGCGGAGGAGAACTCGGTGCTTGATGACGCCAGGTTGACTGCCTTGTCGGAGGGCGACGGCTGCGAGGAGCTCAAAGGCATACTGGGCATAGACTGGTCCGCAGAGATAACAGTGCTTGACGATTCGCGGCGCATAACATGCACCGGGTTCAACTATCCTGATTGCAATTACTGGTCCTACTGCCTCCAAAACAGCATCGGCGATAACATCGCCGGCAGGCACTCGGCCCGTAACCAGTCAATTGTGCTGCCCGTCAGCGTGTTCAGGCCAGCCGGGGAAAGGACGGACATAGGCGTCCTCAAGGTCAGCGTGTATCCGCCAAGGTGATCCCATGGAAAATCTGAAAGCCCAGACAACAATGGTGCTGGTGATACTTGTCATAATAATATTCACTGGCCTGGCAGTCTTCCTGCTCTCGCTGTCCAGCACATTCAACCAGGACGAATACCTCAACCTTTACGCCTCCAACCTGCTGCTGGCTGTCCTGCGTGCCGACACAGGCTACTCCGATGCAGACTGCAGGCAGGTTGCCGACCTGGTGGCATGCGCGTATTTTGTCCCGACGCACAGGTGCGACCTTACAGGCCCGGCTTGCGGGGACATAGCGAATGCGACGATCGCGGGCCACATGGAGCGCTTCGACCTCATCAGGAAGAACTTCGATTACCTCTTTGTGGTGGAGCCAAAGGACTTCATCTCCCAGACGCAGATAAAGATCGGGAACCCGGACCTGGACTGCGATATTTCCGACAAGGGATGCGCTTCAAGGCAGCGGTTCGTTGTCGAGGAAAAGATACAGAAGACCGCCGGCAGGTCTGTCCCGTTCATACTCAACGTCAGGCTTATCCTGGCGAGGAGATCCTCCGCATCCCGGCCTCCAAGGCAGCTTGTGTAAGAATCGAAAACAGCAGGCCAGTGGAATGGACGCTTTCACCTATATAAATTATCCCGGCCAATATCTTACTATGCTGTCGCGGCAAAAAGGACAGAGCAACTGCCGGCTTGCTAGCCTGCCGGCTTTATCCAATTTATCCAAGCCAGACTTTACAGCCAAGCCAGACTTTACGTCAAGCCGGAAGGGCCAGAGCAGCTGCCGGCTTTATTCGGTTGATGCAAGCCGGAAGGGCCAGAGCAGCTGCCGGCTTTATTCGGTTGATGCAAGCCGGAAGGGGCAAGTGGAATTTGTT
The DNA here is from genome assembly GCA_016202745.1 of Candidatus Aenigmatarchaeota archaeon. Classification (GTDB taxonomy): domain Archaea; phylum Aenigmatarchaeota; class Aenigmatarchaeia; order QMZP01; family QMZP01; genus JACQIG01. The sequence goes on from JACQOB010000097.1 coordinate 6,016, forward strand.
GCCATAATCGGCATTGCCATTGTTGCGGTCGTTGTCATTCTGTTCGCGTTCTCAGGCGCCGGGCCGGCGCTTTCCCCTGACCAGAGGACAGTCTCGGATTCTGTCGGAAACATGATAAGGCAGGCCACCCTCGAGACAATAAGCACGGTTGGAGAGCAGGGCGGCTACCTCACGCAGGATTATCCGCAGGGTGCTGTCGTCTTCAGTGGCGGGAGAACGCCTTACTGGGAATACAACGGAAACGTGGTGGTACCTGACATAGAGGAGAATATTGAAAAGGGCATAGAGCAGTATGTGGACCGGAACAAGGAAAGCCTGCGGGAATCCTTCGGCTTTGACATCAGCTTCGGGCCGCCGCGGGTTTCGATGAGCACAATGGCTGACAAGATGGAAGTCACGGTCAGCATGCCCACGACGATAAAAGGCGAATCGTTCAGCCAGCCCTACAAGGTTGCTGTGCCGACACGCTTCGGCGAGATAATCGACTTCTCACCCAAGTTCGCCCGGTACGCAAACGACAACAGGCCAATAGAAACATTCACGCTCGCCTCAATGGCGCTTTCCCCGGTTGACGCTACATCAAGGGGGCCTGCCCAGACAGTGCCGTTTGTTGTCCAGCTCAACAGGTGCGGCGAGAGCGTGTACAAGGATTATGGCTCAATCAGGGGCGAAGTGGACGGCATAATCAGGCGGACACTTGCAAGGACATACTTGCCCGGAAAATACCCGGTACACGAGGCAGGCGGCTACGACACATATGAGCTGCAGGACACTGGCACGCTGGTTGATGACAAGGTCACGCCATTCATCGACCCCTCCGTCACCTCGCCACAATACACACTTGAGCCCATTGACGGCAACCCTTACAGCGAAATTGACCTTTCCTTCTGGCTTCCCGACGGCTTCAGCCTGAGCAGGAACAGCTTCGCATTCACCCCGGACCCTGTGATTGCCTACCCCAAGCCGATACCGATGACTGACATCTGCCAGTCTGAGCCTGTTTATGTCAAGTATTCGCTGAACTATCCTGTCATAGTCAAGGTCAAGGACCCACTTACCGGCGCAAGCCTGAATTTTGCAAACACAGTCTTCATCAAGGACAACCAGCCTGCGCCCTGGGCCGATGTGGGTGTTTATGCTGCGCAGGCCGACCTGTGCGACAGCATCCCCCTGTGCATCGCTGACGTGCACGTGGCAGATGGCAGCGGCAGGCCTGTGGAGGCTGCGAGCGTGAGCTTCATTGGATGCCCGGCAGGCGAGACGGACGCCACTGGCGCGTTCCGGGGCAGGGTCATTTGCGGCCTGGGATTGCTGCAGGTTGAGAAGGAGGGCTACGACACCTTTGGGGACCTTTATTCGTCCTCAAAGCTTCCGGGAGCAAGGGTGACGCTCCAGAAGAGGCCGGGATTCACGCTAAGCCTTTATGAGGTCAACGTCAGGGACGAATCCCTGGCTGGCCAGTACAGGATAAACGAGATAGACGTTTATGCGCTGCCTGAGAGCAGGTATGTTTACATGCTTTTCGTGCCGCTGGCCGGGAGCGAGGTTGTTGAGAGGATTTTCGAGTCGCCGCAGGCCACCATGGAGAGCCTGCCCGCTGGCGAGTACATTGTTTCGGCCACGATTGTTGACAGGGAGACCAACGAGGGGATCGGGGGCATAGTGACTGGCTTCACCGTGACAGAGGACCTTGACGGGCAGAACGTCAACGCCTACCTGCCATATTTGTTTGAATACAGGCAGCAGACTGACGAAGAGAAAATACACAGCGGCTACACAATGGAGGACCTTTTCAGGAACGCGGACTGCAATCTCGGCCCGCTTTCTACGGCCAGGCTCGCCTTTGATGGGTGCGTCGTGAAGCAGAGTGATCTGGTATGAGCAAACGCATTGGAATGATATTGGGAGTTGTGGCTTTCCTTGCGCTGGCTGCCGCGGCCCAGGCCGCACAGGTGAACATACTTTACAACAGCCAGGTGCAGGAGCGGCTTTCCCTGCCGTCGGAAAGCCTGCTTGATGTGAGGACCACAATCACCAGCGCAGACCAGACAAGGACAAATTATAACGTAAGGGTAAGGGTGTTCTCAGGGGACATAGACTACGCGCTGAAGGACATTTTCATCTACGAATGCAGGAAGGAGGACCCTGTGGCATGCGCTGCGGCGACGCCTACGGCCTACCAGGAAACCGCAGACCACCTGAGGAGCTGGACTGCCGTGTCAGATCGAGAGGGTTCAGACCCTGTGGCGCCGCGCACGGGCAACCTCATGATACTTGCAAGGCTTGAGGGCCCCAACGGGGATGTGTGGCAGGGCTCCTTTGTGCACATAAGGAGGGCGAGGAAGGCTGATGACCCGCAGGTTATCCCGAACCCGTCCGCCACTGCAGAAATCAATGCAAGGACGCTGGAGTCAGTGCAATACATAAAGAATTTCATCAGCGCCTATGGCGTGCTACTGCCATTTAACAGCCAGTTTGTATCCGGCATATCATTCAGGGCAAACAGGATATACTCGCTCAGCGCTTCCGCGGAAGAGCTTGGCCAGTCGCCGCCTGTCCTGCACCCGTCCAGCTCCTCCCCGCAGCTAAACAGCATAACGAGCGATTTCAACATCATCTTTTCGGATGTGGGGGGTGAAATAGCGGACGCCATGACAGCCGTGCCGTCCCCGTCACCCGTGCTCGGCAACAGGAGGTGCGAGGAGGGCGAGGATTCCTTCACGGCCTGCTATGACTGCGGGTGCATACAGGGCTTCTACTGCGACCTGGCGGACCCAGCAGACCTGTCAACAGGCGTCTGCAAGAACCCCGGCATCATGACGCTGACAGCCGTGCCTGTTTCAACATCCCTTTCCGTTTCTGATTGCACCCAGGACTTTTCCCTGAACATCACCGCGACAGTAAACAACCCCCCCTCGGGGCTCCCGTCAAGCCTTACAGGAATTGCGGCCATAGACGGCTCTGAGCATGATGCTGACTGCGTGCGGTCAGGTCAATATGGGAAGTATGCATGCACCGTCCGGATGGCGCCGACGGTGCAGTGCGGGGGCAGCAAGGAGGACACGCTTACAAGCATCGCCGGCAACAGCCTTACATTCAGGCTGGCATACACGGATGGCCCCAACCAGGCAGTCAGGGACGCAAGGGCTCCTTTCTCCAACATCAAGGTAACCTATAACTGCGGCTGCTCATCCGGCTCCTATTGCGACTCCGGCACAAACACATGCGAAACCGATGACCTGTCCGTAAGCGTGGTTTCCATGAGGACGAAGATAGACAACTACCAGCCGCCAACAGACCACATAACGTTTACAGTGCAAGTGAACAACCAGCCAACTGGCCTCAGGTTCCCTTACGTTGATTTCACCCTCGGGGAGCTTAACATTGACACGGTCAGGATAAACCAGTCGGTGACAGGCAAGATTAACTGCCCGCCTTCCGGCAGCGACACTTATGAGTGCGACATAAACTTCTCCATCCCCAACTACAACAGCGCGAACACGTACCTGTACAAGGGCAACAGGCTGGCATTCCGCTTCGAGTACACGGACGGCATCGGCAACCGCGTGGCAAAGGACATCCAGACAAGCATACCCGATGTCACGATAACGTCGCAGACGTGCGGTGACCATGTAGCCAACCAGGGGGAGACGCAATCCACATGCTGCGTCGACGTATTGTGCAGCTCCGGGTCATACTGCGACACCGGGACTAGCGCCTGCAAGGCTGAAAGCGGCATCGGGCTTAGCGTTGATTCCCTCAGGCCGGGGATCCTTTTTGACGCCGAGAAGGCGCACACCATTAACATAAGCCTCACAATAAACAACACGCCCGCCAATTTCACCATTGTGGACAGGGTCCACAAGATTGGCGGGCAGCAATCGGGCTATGACCTGGAATGCAGCGTGACAAACAAGCTGCTCGGGAGGGTGAGGTGCCTGCTTTCAGTCCCGCCGAAGCAGGACTGCCCGGCCAATTGCGCCATAAGGGACAACTCGCTCGAGCTTACTATATCCTACCCTGACGGCGACCTGCCTGTTGGCAGGACAAAGACGCTTTCTGCGGCCTTCCAGGACATCCAGATCACGCCTGTCTACCATTGCGGCGACGGGAGGCAGGAGGTTAATGTCAATGAGTCGGTGCTCAATTGCTGCGTTGACTTCCCGTGCAGGGACGCGCCCGCCTTTGGCCCCAACTATTACTGCGATTACGACCCGCAGTCAGCCAGCAAGCCCCAGTGCAGGGCCCTGGACGGCATCAGGCTTGTCATCCAGTCGCCCACCACGCCAGTGAGCCTGGATTCATGCGAAACCACCAATGAAGTGCACGTGCTTGCGCACATAGAGAACGAGCCCGCGAAGATGAAGCTGGAGAACGTGGCCGGCATTATCAACGGCGAGAACGCGGAGGACGTAACCTGCAGGGAGTCCAGGTCATTCACCCAGGGCAGCAACAGGACTTACAACTGCTCCATCTCAATCCCGGCCGAGCCAACCTGCTCCAGGGGGGATGTATATGAGTACGGCCCGAATTCCATTGCGCTGGCAATCACATTCAACACTGGCAACAGCGAGAGGCCGGAGCTGAGGACGCTCCTTGCCGACCTTCCAAACATAACAGCCCGCCAGGGCACCCAGAGCATGTTCGACATTTCCGAACAGCTGCGCGACGACATAGAGGAGGCCCTCAAGGACATCCAGAGGCACGCAAAGAAGCTGGAGAAGAACGTGGAGCAGTGCACCAAGCTGCTGCTTGTGGGGGCTGCTGCCAATTTCCTGGCCCCCATAGCGGGAATGGGGATAGGTTATGCAAAAACTTCCGGAAAAGATCAAGTGACTGGAGTTCAGGGCGCTTCATTGACAGGGGACGAAAAATCAAGGATAATAGCCAGCGAAACCAGCACCTGGGCCACTGTAGGCAAGGCAGCCTTTGACAGCATAAACGTCTACTGCCAGGCAGTCACCCAGATGAGGCTGATTGAGATCCAGATTGACCAGATACACATACTCAACGCCCAGATAGACGCATGCCTTGCGCTCACGCAGCACGTGATGGACACCGGCGGCTGCCGCGGCCAGGAGACGGCCTGCTTCGGCCAGATACAGGGCTGCATCAGCCAGATACAGCAGATGGGTGCAGTCGCCACTGGCATATCCAACCAGATGATACAGGTGGGCAATTCCCTGTCCAGCCAGACAGACCGTATAGTCCAATCATTCCAGAGGAACACCAATGCCGTGTGGAACGCGCAAAACAGGCGCTTCCTTGGGGGTCCTGCGGATGCCAATACTCGCCTGAATGTGCAATGCCAAGAAAACACAATAAATGGACATGTATGCTGCGAATACCAAAACACCCGGGCTGCAGGCCAGCAACGGGAAGCAATACTTAGGGTTAATACACCATTGGGATCGCAGAGATGCAGAGAGTATGGAGTTGCCCTGGATAGTGTTGACAACCTGATTGGAAGGGATTTACTGAATGGGCCGACGGCCATATCTTCAATACTCAGGAAAAATTTTGGCGTCCACAGCTTCCAACTTATCTGCGACGGCCAGCCGGTAAGCGGCGAGGTCGTCACGATCAATTATCTGGACGACCCTGATGATGGGGGGCCGCTACCATGTACGGGAGTTGTGGATAACAGCGACTTGGTATTAAATGTACTAGCCGTACAAGGAGATACGGTTACAGTTGAAGCATCAGCGAGGACAGGGGATTCATGCACAATTGCTTGGGGAGATGATACTGAGCCATTGCCATTCACAGGTGGCCAGTCCATTGTTCACACATATGCAAACCCTGGGGAATACACAATAAAACTCTCATGCGCCAGGCCATCCGGCAGCGGGACGCTTACACCCGTAGACTTACCGCGGGATGTGGTCATTGCCGATACCAGCGTATCTTCAACACAGCCGGCCATCTTATTACTGGATGCATCAGAAATAACAGACTCCTCGGCAAAAATCTCCTGGACAAGTTCTGGGGCCTGTGTCGGCAGTCCGGGTAAGCTTGGAGCTGTATTGAAGTGGGAAGAAGCGGGACAGCCATTCAGCGGCTCCCCGGGAAAAACAACCGCAAAACGATCTCAGACGGAATCAGACAGCATTACCATTGGCGATGGTGCGAATGGTGCCCCGCTGGAGCCTGGTAAAACATACACTGTGTTGCTTGAATGTACCGGAACAGATGAGTCTTCCAGAAATATAAGAACAACTACATTCACTACACTTGGAGGCGTGGAAACAGCGCAACCACAAGTAACACTTTTGGAATCCATTAGAACATCGGATACAGAAGCAGAAATAATATGGTCTACTAACACCGGATGTGATAGCGTCAGGATAGAATGGGGGGAAGACCAAAGGTTTCTTAACGGGTTACTAAACACAGCAGGCCCTACGCAAGCTGATATTGAGAATAGAATGCCGATAGGCGCAATTGCCGGAAGAGAATCTCAATACAGACTCCAGTGCTTTGATAGTGGCATTGCTGTAACATTCGGAACAGGGACGGTGTCTGCTCAAGCCGGCATCAGGACTGTTGCAATATCCCCTCCACCTGCGAACACAGGTTCAGGCAGCGTAGCACCACCTCAAGCCACAACAGGGAACACTAGAACAATCGGAACATTAATAACTCCTACTGTAACTACATCAGGTGGAAAGACCCAATTCCCTGGTATGCCTACATCGAATCGATTTTCGGGTCCCACCCGAGCTGGAATACAATGGATCACGACATCACACTGCATTGGGTTTGGAACCACGCCCGGCGTACTAATAACATATGGAATCAATTCGCTTACAGGCAGTGGTGAGATTAGAACATCAGATGGTTATGATGCAAGCTCTATATTGATAGGTGGTGGCGTATTCGGAGAGTCTCCACTGGATCCCGATACCAACTATAATTATAGGTTTGTCTGCACAGGTGACGATGGGAGCTGGGCTGCGGTAAATAGCAACTTCTAACTAAAACTCCTCCCCGCCCGCCCCTACTCCACCGCCGGACATCCTGTTCCGCCTTATCCATGAAATCCATGTACAGCCTGATGCGCTTCACGCCTTCCCTTGGGGATGCCCGCGCCGAAGTTATGGACTGGTCCGTCATGGCCCGTTGCCCGTAAGAACGAGTACACTATCTTTAAATATGTATGTCCCTACATTCAGTTAATTCATCGTAGTTTGGGGTAACATTTATATATATGAAAGGCTACATTTAATAATGGAAACGAAGGAACTGCTCAAAATGCTGGAAGGGATACAGACCATTGGCTCCATAATGGACATGCTCAAAGCCAACAGGCAGCGGGCCATTTACGTGATTTACAGATTGAGAAAGGCAGGCTATGTCAGGACGGTGAAAACCCATGCCCAGCAGAGGGTGTACCATATATCCTTCGAGAACAGCCAGCCTGGAACAGGTTATTATGACATAATAAACAGGAATTCCCCGGTAAGAATTGTCGCGCCGAATGTTTACAAGATATACGGCAGGGAGGTTTCGCTGGAAGAGACGGTCATCTTTGCAATAAAGACCGGAAGCCTCAGGACAGTCCTGGCCTCCCTTTCCTTGTTTAAAAAAATATCGGACTGGCCCCTGCTTTACAGGCTCGCCAAGGAGAACCATGCTGAAAGGAAGGCGGGCGCATTGTATGAGCTTTCAAGGAAAATATTGAGGACCAGAAGGATGGACGGCCGCATCAAGAGACTGATGCTGCCTGGAAGCGGCGACAAATACCAGTATATTATAGATGGCTTAAGGACGAGTGAGAAAGAATTCAAAGGGATAGAAAGAAAATGGAAAGTTTACATTCCTTTCAACAGGAGCGACCTGGAGGGTTTATGGGGCAAGGGACAACCAGCCGGTATTGCTTGTTAGGGCAGGCGAAAGGCTGGACCTCTTCAAGAGGAATGTTATCCATTTCATTTTCTCTGAAAGCATGGAAAGGAGGGCTGAAAGAATATACGAGTTTGGTGGCACACTTACACTGAAAATAGTCGACCCGCACGACCTTATTCTGATGAAATGCGCGACTGAAAGGGAAAAGGACAGGGATGACATCAGAAGCATCATAGAGAGCTCGAAAATCGAGTGGGATCTGATAATAGATGAAATGAGAAACCAGCTCAGGCTGGGAGCGAGGAAAATCGACGTCTTTGGTTTCCTGGATACGCTGGACCACCTGAAAAGGCAGATGAAGGTAAAGATACCCGGCGATCTGCATAAAAGATGCTGGTCACTGCTGAAAACTGCGGAGTCCTCTAAAAAAACCAATTCACAGCCAAAATCCAAACTTAAAAAGAAAAACAAATAGCGCAGATAACAATGCTTAAGCTGCGTGCCCTAAAACTCCTCCTCGTCTTCCCCGGCTTTTTTCTCCCCACCGAACTTGTCCCGCAAGGCCCGCTTTCATGACAGATATCTGTGGACTTGTTTTTTATATGGCAAAGCACAAAAGTAAGGTATGCTTAAGGTTTATCTGGACATGTTGAAGGGGTTTGGAAAGCTGAAAAAGGAGGCCACTGTTGTACTCTATGGATCGGTGGCCAAAGGCATATCGAGAACCGATTCTGATATCGACATAGCCATAATAACAGACAGCAAAAGGGCCAGGGAAAAGGCTGAGAAGGTCGCCGACGGTATACTTTTTGAATATGGGAAAGTGGTCTCGCTGATTCACCTGACACCAAGGAAGCTTTATGAGAACAGGGGATACCCATTCATTCAGGAGATATTGAAAGGGAATGTGTTATATGGCAGAAGAGATGTCACTAAAGGCAATGGCGGAAGAAGAAATAGCAGCAGCCAGGGAAAGGCTCGAGGCCGCCAAAATACTACTGGCCAAAGGGATGCTGGTTGATGCCGTAAACAGGATTTATTACGCCGCATTCCGCGCTGCAAGGGCTGTCATGCTGTCGCTAGGTAGGGAACCAAAGACGCACACAGGCCTGATATCAGAATTCGGTCTCCAGGTTGTTAGAAAGGGCCTGATGCCCAAAAAATACGGGATAATACTCAGGCGCAGCTTTGAAGCGAGGGAGTCAAGCGATTACACTATTTTGGCCCAGTTCGAAAAACAGGAGGTAGAGAAACTGTTTGGAGATGTCAGTGAC
>JACQOB010000098.1 GCA_016202745.1 Candidatus Aenigmatarchaeota archaeon
AGATCATACGCGGGAGTCCGAATTACAAGAATTACACAGGCAACGTTGCAATCGTAACAACAAGACTAAATCTCATGGAATTATATTACGGACTTCTAATAAGTGAAGGGAAGATCACAGCTGATAAATCCTATGATTTTCTAGCAAAATTTGTCGTTGACGTCACTGATGATGTCATAAAAGAGGCCATGATATGCAGGGCTTCAAATAAGGCCAAGAATTTCTCCTATGTTGATTGCATTGGATACATAACAGCCAGAACAAGAAATATAAAGTTCCTGACTGGTGACAAGGAATTTGACGGGCTGGAGGGAGTTGAGTTTGTTAAATAATTGCATTATGAAAAAGATAACATTTGATTACGACAGGGAAGCTGATGTTCTTTGCCTGTCATTCGGGGAGCCCAAGGAAGCCATCACAGAGGAAGTGGGCAATATCGGCGTAAGAATAGACGAAAAAACAAAGGGCATAGTGGGCGTGACCATTTAAGCTGGCGGAAAACGAGGCGTTTTTCGCAAGCGGGGATTTTGCCCCTCTGTCAGGGCATGGATATCTCTGCAGATACAGGATCTTCATATATAACCTGCTATAGTATATTATAGGTGATACATAATGGCAGAGACTACAACCATCCAGCTCGAGAAGAAGGTTGTCAAGGAGCTGAAAGGCGTGAAAGAATATCCAGAGCAGACCTACAGCGCCCTGATTAAAAGGATGGTGGAGACTTACAGGAAGGCAAAGGAGAGGGACCAGTATGACAAATTCCTCCATGAGATACAGAAACAAAAGATGAAGGAACTCTGGGACAACGAAGAGGACGAGGACTGGGAGCATGCTTAATCCCGGCGATGTAGTTCTTGCGAAGGTGCAATACACTGACACATTCGAGGTCAAAAGAAGGCCGGCTGTTGAGATGAATTACATATTCACAATATCAGAAGCCGCTGTGGAGAAGAAGCTATTCTCTTTGAGTGTGGAAAAAAGAAGGGAGATCTACAATGAGCTCATCAGGGTGCTTTCTGGCCTCACTAGATAGAAGCCTTTTATATTCCGTCTACCCTTATCTTATCTCATGCCCGACAGCCTGACACAGCTTTCGTTTGAGCAGATTGTTTCTGAGATAGCGAAGCATGCAAGCATGGGAAGGAGCGAGGTGCTCGACCTGATAGAGGAGAAACGGATTGAACTGTCCGACCTTGTTTCCAGGGAAGGGGCGGCCTATATTGTCGCGAGGGAACTGGGCCTTAACCTGCTGAGGGAGGGCAGGAAGCAGCAGCTCAAGATAAAGAACCTCATGTCCGGGCTGCGGTCGGTTGACCTGACGGCCAGGGTGGTGAATATTTTCCCCGCGAGGGAATTCGAAAAGGCCGGCAGGAAGGGAAGGGTTGCCAATATAATTCTGGGTGATGATACCGGCCAGGTAAGGTTGTCTTTATGGGACAGCGAAATTGGCATCATCGAAAAGGAAGGCCTGAAAGAAGGGAATTCGGTAAAAATAACCGGCGGCTACACGAAGACGGACCCCCGAGGTGGAATAGAGCTGAGGGTTGGCAGGGGCAGGATAAATATTGCTGACACGGAAATAGAGGCCGGGCCTGCCATGGCGAGGGCATTTGGCGAGATGAAGAGGAGCAGCATTTCAGAATTCAGCGAGGGCCAGCACTTTGAGGTGCGGGCGGCGCTTGTGCAGGTCTTTGAGAGGACCCCCTTTTACGAGGTCTGCCCTGAGTGCGGCTTCAAGCTGAAGATGGAAAAGGACGGCAAGACGTGCAAGGACCACGGGATGGTAAAGCCAGCGTTCAGGCTTATAATATCCGGCATCCTGGATGACGGGACAGGGAATGTCAGGGCCGTATTCTTCAGGGACGCCGCCGAGAAGCTTTTCGGCAGGTCCACAGAGGAGCTCAGGAGGATAGCGCAGGAAGAGGCGAACCCGCTGGCCGTGTTCCGCCACCTTAACGGCATCGGGAGGGAGCTGATAGTGCGGGGAAGGGCAAAGAGGAACGATTTCTCCGAGAAGCTTGAGTTCGTGGTGAATGACCTGCATGAGGTTGACGCCAAAGAGGAGTGCAAGGCCCTGCTGAAAGGGATGAAAAGCGGCAAGTGACTCGTTATGGGCATATCAGCCAATGACTTCAAAAATTTGAACCCTGATGCGGGCCAGGAGAACATAGAAAGCGAAACCATCAGGTATTTGGGTTAATGCTGCAAGATGGTGCGGTATTCATGGGCTGCGGCGATTTGACGCCTCTATAGCAGGTTTTCCAGCGCGTCCCTGGGAAGCGACGTGATCGGGTTGCCCATGCCGCCAAACATATCGGGATCCACAAAGGCATCGGGTATCAGCAATTGCGGCCTGACAAGAATACCGTTTTCGGATTCCCTCATTCCGTCTGTGATCGGAATGCCGTAAATGCCGTGGCCTTTTCC
>JACQOB010000101.1 GCA_016202745.1 Candidatus Aenigmatarchaeota archaeon
ATGGAGGATTATACAAGGGTTAGGAAGGTTGGTGGATCTCTTATGGTTGCAATACCGAAGGAGATTGTAAAAGAGGAGTCTCTCACTCCGGGAATGCTGATAAAGATAGACATACAGAAGCCGGTGAAGAGCGGGTTTGGCATATTCAAGGGTATTGGGCCGTTTAGTCATGAGGACAGGCTGGATACGCATGAGTAGGTATGTTATAGACACGTCGGCCTGGATTGAGTATTTTGATGCCAGCAATAAAGGACACCAAGTCAGGAAACTACTTGATGAAGGCGCCAACGAAATGATAACAAATTTGATTATTTGTGCCGAGGCTATAAGTGTGGTCAAAAGGAGGGGTTGGGATGATGCAGAGGCGTTTGAGCAGATCCTTTCTCACTCAAGCATATTCAATGGTGATATTAATTTTGCCAGAGAAGCAGGCCTGCTACATGCTGAAGTCAGGAAATCAATAAAGGATTTCGCCCTCGCGGATGCGTTCGTATTGGCAACCGCGCGGAGGCTTGGTGCAATGATCCTTACAACAGACCCGCATTTCAGGGGATTCAAGGAAGCGGTATTGATATAATGACTGATTCTAATTCTTGCTATGAGGACAGATTATATATAACAAGCAAACCAAATAATTGATATGGAAAGGATAATAACAGACCCTAGGATAATGCACGGGAAGCCGGTAATAAAAGGGACAAGGATTCCTGTAGAAGTGATTCTAGGCAGCCTGATTGGGGGAATGGGATACGAAGAGATAGAAAAAGAATATGGAGTTAAGAAGGAGGATATTGTGGCGGCAATAGAATATGCCGCAAGGTTTGTGATGGGAGAAGAAGTTAGGCAACTGAAGATGAAGATATGAAATTCTTGATTGACGCCGATCTGCCATACTCGCTTATAGAGACGTTCAAAACAAACGGCCATGAAGCTGTTCACGTACGGGATGTTTTGGGATCTGCACCCGACAATGAAATCTTTGAGTATGCCAACAGAAATCAATATATAATAGCTACCAGAGATCTGGGATTTGCTGATATGTTCATAAAGAGGAAAGGTTTTGGGCTGCTGCTTTTCAGGCTTCCCCATTATTTCACAGCCAATAAAATCAAGGGTTCCTGCGAGAGCCTGTTAAAAGAGATTGATCCCAATAAGTTGGTCAATTCTATCACTGTACTGGAGTTGGGTAGGTACAGGACCAGGCGGCTTTGACTATGCGCATCCAGAAGACGTACCTGAAGGAAGGCCTTGTGAAGGTGATGGTTGACGCCCCGGAGGACCTCTGGCACCTTGAGAAGGTGCTGGAGCCCGGGGACCTGGTCACCGCAAGGACCAGCCGGAAGACGGCAATCAAGCGCGGGTATGAGATAGGGAAAGGGGAGAGGAAACCTGTGACTTTGACTATTAAGGTTGAGAAAATATCAAGGGAAATTCATTCACTGAGATTAACTGGAATCATAACCTCAGGGCCCGAAGACATACAGCTGGCCTCTTACCACACTTTAAACATAGAGCAGGGGACTATCCTCACGATAAAAAAGGAGAAATGGAAATCCTACCAGCTTGACAGGCTCAGGCGGGCGCGCTCCCGCTACCTGCTGCTCATCTGCGCGATAGACAGGGACCAGGCGGATTTCGCGGGCCTCAAGGATTCCGGGCTTGAGATGAAAGGGACCATCTACGCAAAGAAATTCGTCCAGCAAAAGGGCACGGGAAAGCAGGACACCAGCGAGCTTTTCTATATTGCGGTAATGGAAAACCTGGAGAGGTCGGGCAGGGAGTACCAGCACATTATCATTGCAGGGCCGGGCTTCGAGAGGGAGAACATATATGAATATATAAAAGGGAAGAACCAGGGCCTTTCAGGGAAGATATCAACTGAGCACGCGAATGACGTGGGGACATACGGGATACAGGAAGTGATCAAGATGTCCGCCAACCGGATCCTGAAGCAGACCAGGGTGGCCAAGGAGACTGAGCTGGTTGAGAGGTTGCTGGTAGAAATAAAGAAGGAAGGCCTGGCTGTCTATGGCAGGCACAAGACTGAGGAGGCTGTCAATGCTGGCGCTGTGGAGACTCTTCTGATTTCAGATGAGAAGATAAAGGATTGTGAGCATCTTCTGGATATTGTTGAAAAACTGGGCGGGCAGATGATGATTATTTCTGCGGAGCACGAGAGCGGCGAGAAGCTGCTGCACCTTGGCGGGGTGGGGGCTTTCCTAAGGTACAGGATTTGAATTGCTTTATAAGACCGCTAACCCATACTTCTAATCCAGTGGTGGCATTATGGAAGAAATCAGGATCAAGCTGAGGTCTGGCGGACACATAAACAACTACATCTTTGCGGGAATGCAATATATGGCGATGCTGCATTGCGATGAGTCCAGCGTGTACCATTCCGGAGATGGCGTGCTGGTTGTAAAGGCAAAAAACATCCCGGCTGAATACAGGTCAAGGATATCACCCGGCTGGTGCGAAGTCATTGCCTGCATCTGAACGCCACTTCTCCCACCACTAATTTTAACTCACCTAACCGAGTGAAAAAGCAAACCTTTAAATAGATGCTGGTTCTAAGTATCAGGATGCCCGAAAGCGACGGCCCTGTTGTATATCTGTTCCGGAGGCCCGGCGGGCACGTAAGGTATGATGACCTGAAGAGGCTGGAGAGATACCTGCGGACAAAGGGGTATCCTGTAGCCGGCCTGAACATTGAGCCTGACAACGAGGACCTTTCGGTGGGCCACCTGATTGTGGATTACACTGGGGGAATAAGGCCAAGAATGAATGAACTGAGGCCGCTGGTGTCGAGGGACCTGTGGATGGGCGAAGCGGAGTGATCATATGGCTGTTACATACACTTTCATGAGGAAGGACAATGCAGGCCTGTTGCTGGCGGATTTTGGCAACCTGACCCGTTACATGGAAGGCGAGGGCAGGCAAACATACCTGTGGAGCGGCCCGCAGATAGCGGGAAACAGGGCGTTTGCGACGTTTTACCACATGTCGGGCAACGGCCACCGGGTTGAGCTGCCACGGAAGGCGCTTGGGAAGCTGAAGATAGAGCTGTAGCATCAGACGCCCCTCTTCCTGCACACCCTTTCCAGCGGGCATTGACTGCAAAGCGGCTTCTTCCTGCAGGTGTCCTTTCCCAGATTTACAATCAGCGCGTGGAATTCATTGTAAAGGTTTGCGTCTTTTGGAAGGCTGGATTCAAAGAAATTCCTGGTCTTTTCATAATCAAGATTATGTTCAAGCAGGCCCAGCCTGTGGAATATCCTTCTGGTATACGCATCAACGACAAAATAAGGCCTGCCGCACGCATAAAGGAGGATTGAGTCAGCGGTCTCAGGCCCTATGCCCTTCACCCCTAATAATCCTTCCCTTGTGACATTTCTCCTGAAATCTTCAAAGGAGCCTGAGTGCCTGCCGGCGATTTTATCGCCGGATTTGCTGAAAGAATTGACAAAGGAGGCCAGTATTTTTAACCTGTCAGCCTTCTGCCTGAAGAAGCCGCTGGGTTTTATCATGTTTTCCAATCTTCTTGTGTCTACATCTATCATGCCTTTCACAGAAACACAGTTATTTTTCCTAAGATTAAGCAAAGCCTTCTCGACATTATTCCAGCTTGTGTTCTGGGTGAGTATCGCACCAACGCATATCTCCCACTCCCTTGGCCTGAAGCCTCCGGAGGCGGGCCACCAGCCCTGGCTGCCATAGTGGGAGAGCAGCTTCCTGTAGATTGCAAGGGAATTCATAACCATTTAAATTGCTTCTGCGACATGAAATAGTCATGGCCGCGATTGGCAACTTCAGCTTCCTTGGGAATTCGACTGTGGCGTCTGCCGTGGAGGCGGAAGCCCTGAACTCCCTGCTGATAGTTCTGCTTTCAATAATCATAGCGAAGGCTGTCATCGTAGTCATACAGAAGTACCTGAAGGGGGTGGCAAAGCGGACGAAGACGGACATAGACGACTTCATGCTGGACGTCATAACCAAGCCGCTTTACCTGGGGATTATCGCCGCGGGCATATACCTCGGCCTGAAGCCGCTGAGCGCGAGGCTTGCATACGGCCTGTGGCTTGACAGGGCTTTCATGGTTGCATACATATTCATAGCCGCCTTTCTTGTGTCCAGGATACTTGGCTTTGCCATAACACGCTCCCTGCACGTGCAAAAGAAGTATGAGAAGACTCCCAAGCTTATCAACAAGCTCATTTATGTCGCGGTCTACCTGGTCGCGGCGCTGGTGATAATAGGCTCCTTCAACGTGGAGGTAACGCCCATCCTGGCCACCCTCGGCCTTGGCAGCCTTGCGATTGGCCTCGCCCTCAAGGACACGCTGGGGAACTTCTTCGCGGGCATGCACATAATCTCCGACAAGCCCATAAGCGTCGGCGACTACATAGAGGTGGAGGG
>JACQOB010000108.1 GCA_016202745.1 Candidatus Aenigmatarchaeota archaeon
AGTGATAATATATCGTGGCAGGAAAGATTAAGGTATCAAGCAGGAGATTTGGGAAGAGTAGTAGGCGCATCGGTAGTTGCGGGTGCAGGCATTAAGTTTTGGTATGATGTGAAAGACCATGTTCTTAATGAGGTAATAGACAAAATAGGTGCTGGGCTTACGGATTCGATTCAATGGGGATGTTCCTTTTACGGAGTCGGTGAAGCTACCAATGCTGTCTGTGAAGCATGGAAAGATAGGAAACAAGGCCATAGGGCAGATGTTTTTGATTATGCATCAAGGGTGGGCAGGTCAGCCCCCATTGCAGCCCCATTCATATCATTGGCAACAGACGGTGATTTCGGCTTGAGCATACTGGCACCCGCAGCAGCCTGCATTGCCGGCTGGGGGATAAAGTACGCAAAAAATCTTCTGAACGACTGAAGAAATAATCGCTTATCGCCGATTTCTGGTGCGTCAGGTATTTAAGTGTTTGCGGGCCAGTGGGACAGTATGATGAAACCTCTGCATCGCAGCGAATTCAGGCTTGTGGACATGGCAAGCGCAAGCAATGACGACCTGCGCATACGGCTTGACGGCGACCGTGTTTATTACAAATTGCCAATTGGCCAGGTGAACAGGGATATAGCAAGCAACCCTTCCGCAATGGACGTGCTCGAGGTAAGGTACAAGAACGGCGGGCTGGCAGAATTCAGGTATCTGGGCCACAGGATATCAAGCATGCTTGCCGTCCCGATAGAGGAGCCGGCAAGAAAGCCCGATGTATTGCAGGACCACAGCTATCCTGTTTAGCCCCAAAGGGTTTAACTCTAAAAGAAATTACCCTTCCTTCTTTTCTTCAGCCGCGGCTTCGCCCTGCTTCTTGGCCTTCATCCTTCCCTGCATCTTCTCCAGCTTGCCCTTTGGGATGTCCTCGACCTTCTTGTAGACCAGCACCTTGGCCCTTGACATTCCCCGGCCCGGGAAGTTGAAGACCTTGTCGACAATTATGTGCTCCTTCTGCGCCTTGATGTGGGCAGAAAGCGCCTCAAGCATCTCCCTCCTGGAAGGAGTTGGCTTCCCTTCATGCCCAAGCTCAACAAGAAGCTCATCCCTGTTCAGGACGGGGTTCTTCTTCTCCTCCAGCGTCTTCATTGCAGGGCTTTCGTGTTTCATGCAATTATTATATAGAAAAGAGGGGTATTTATATCCCTGCCGGCGCAGGACAACGGCCTCCAGATCATCAGAAGCTTATGCTGTCCTGGTTGCTGCTGTTGTGGCTCCTCTTGTAGCTGGCCGTATCAGCCCCGCCGTCAAGGAATGGCACTGGTATCACCAGCGCGTAAGGCTCGTGTGGGACTAGGTACTTGCCAAGGTCCCTGCCGTTTGTTATGTTCTCGCACACCACCCTGCCGTTGACGTCGGGGTTTATCAGCCCCGCGTTTGCCGTAACCGGCATGTAATCCCTGCCGGAAAAGATGCGCTGGAAGCTCTCTGCAAGCTCGTACGTGTCATACAGGTAGAACGAGTTGGCGTCGCGGTAATGGAAAGGGTAGATATACGCCGGGCAGCCGTTCGTGTGCACCTCCTCCTCAGTTATGGTAAGGCAGAAACCGGGCCTTATCCTGTGGAGCTCGTCCATCTTTGTCCTGACTGCAACCCCCTCCACGCCGTTCCCCAACAGGCTTATCGGCTCGTTAACGCTCCTCATGTACACAGCCTCTTCGGACAGGCTGACCTTGTAGGCCGTGAACTTCCCTATCTCAACCCTGCTCTCTTCCGTGACATCCCTGCCAGCCCTCATTATCCTCACGGCCTTGTCAAAGATGAAGCCCTCCTTGTCCACTGTTGCGGATATCTGCACTGGAGAGAACGGCCCTTCAACGGCAAACGTGTTTGGGGAATAATTCCTGAGGACAAAGCTCAGCTGGCCCCGCCTTCTCATGAAAACATGGGGGTCGCCGTGCTCCTTGTAAAAGCCCAGGCACGCCAGCCCCTTCCTCGCGAAGCCGCTCCTCGTCTCGACGCAAAGGAGCGAATCCGGCCCGATATGGTAGTGGTGGTATTCGTATTCGTCCCACTCCTTTGATGGGTCTTTGCGGTGCCAGTGGCCTATCACCGTGCCTTCGGGCGGGATGAGGAACGGGTATTCCAGCTTCCTGCCTTCCGCATTCGTGAACTCCTTAAGCAGGACGTCAACCGAGGCCGGCTGCTGAGACAGCGTATCCTGCACGTGCCTTTCATACCCGGCCTTCTCTTCCGGGAGCAGGGCGCGCCAATGAAACCCCTCAAGCAGCTCCTTCCCCCTGACGATCCTGGGGCTGATTATCCGGTGCTCTTCTGCTATTGCCGGACTCATTATGTGCCAACTCCTGTCCTTCTCAAAATCCCCGTTAGTGAATATCATATGTATTTACCGTAGAGTAGGGATTTATAAACGTTGGCTGGCTTCGGCAAGGTCAGAATCCCAGATAGGACAGCAGCCCGCCGCCGTAGACGTGCTTCAAGACCTGCTTGTACACCTTCTCGTCAGGCTGGATGCCGGTCAGGTCAGCGAGCGCCACAATCTCCGAAAGGCGGCCATCTTTCGCAAAAGAAACGTACAGCCTCTGGGCATCCTCCTGCTTGATGTCAAGATGGATGCCAGTGGCATCCCTTATTTCAGCAATCCTTTGGAAATCGCCATGGGACATGTAGCGAATGTATTGCTCCTGTACATGCCGGCTGCCTGGCCTGGGCTTTATGCCGGTGAGTGCGCTGACGGCTTTCAGCCCGCTGAAATTGCCTTCCGCCATGAGGTGCTCATATCCGTCCAGGATAGCCCCTTCAGGAGGCTTCTCTCCAGTCACCTTCATCAGACTTTTCATGCCTTCAACATCCGCTTCCATGGCGAGAGCCCTGTATGCGTCCCCCAGCTGGCCTGCGGAAAAATCAGGCGCGACGCCTGTGGCGGAATATACCTTCTCAAGATACTCGTGCCTTGCGGGATCCAATATGAGGTTACCATACAGCGTCCGCACGATCCCCTCATCCGGCCTTGTGTTCGTGGCTGCCATGAACCTTATCATGCCCTCTACATTGCCGGCCGCAAGGGTTTCGTAGATGCTGGCAATTGTCTCCGGGGATGGCCTGGTGCCGGTTGCCTCTGCTATTTTAAGCAGGTCATCTTCATACCCGTCATTAACGCAATCCATGTAGGCTTCCTGGACTGTTTCCTCGCTCGGCATTATTCCCGTGATATCTGCCACCTCCTTCAAAGTCTCGGTTTCCCCTTTCTTCAGCAGCGCCCCATAGGTGCTTCCAAGGGATTCCTGCGTGAGGCCGGGCTTGGTCAGCGAAACCAGCTCTGTCAGGGTGTCATAATCATCGCTGTCCGCCAGGTTGCTGAAGTGGCCCGAAAGCGTGTCCGGGTCTGGCTGGATGCCTGTCATTTCCAGGAGTCGCTTGAAGTTGTCAAGGTCCTCGTCATTACTGAGGTAATCTGACAGGGTCTCCCTTACGGATTCCTCTGAGGGCTTGATGCCTGTTGTGTTGACGATCTCTTCCAATGTGTCAAGCTCCCCGTTTTTCATAAGAGTTTGGTAGGGGCTTTCTAGCATTTCAGGCGTGATCTGGGGTTTTGTCAATGAAACCAATTCCGCCAGGTAATCGTACTGCTCGTTATCAGCCATGCCGCTGAGGTTGTCTGAGATGGTATCCGGGTCTGGCTGGATGCCTGTCATTTCCAGAAGTCGCTTGAAGTTGTCAAGATCCTCGTCTTCGCTCAGGTAGTTGGCGTAGGCTTCCCTGACTGCATCTTCAGCTGGATTTAAGCCAGTAATCTTCATTAGTTCTTCCATTACGTCAAGCTCTCCATTACCCATAAGAGTTTTGTACGGGCTGTCAAGCATTTCAGGCGTGATCTGGGATTTGGTGAGGGTGACGAGTTCTTTCAGGTAATCATAGCTTTCACTATCAGCTGCGTTACTGAGATTTGTTGATATGGTCTCGTCGTCTGGCTGTATTCCAGTTATCCTGAGGAGTCGCTTGAAGTTGTCAAGATCCTCGTCATTGCTGAGGTAGTCTGACAGGGCTTCCCTTACGGATTCCTCTGAGGGCTTGATGCCAGTCTCCCTGATCTTCCTTTCCAGGCCATCAAGCTCCGCCTCTCCCAGAAGGGAACTGTAGACTTCTTCCAGATCCCCGTCTGCATCTTCCTCCGTGTCTTCATTCCCTTCTGGATAGTCAGCAACATCCGGCTCTTCAGCGGCTTCTGAGGCATCTTTACTTGCCGCAGTTTCGGTTGCGGCCGGCTCCACTCCCGTGATCTCCTTGAGGCGGGCAACAGCCTCATCAAGCCCTTCACGCCTGTATGTCCTGTAGGCATTCTGGATGTCATTTGCCTCCAGTTCTGTGCCGGTGTATTCCATCAGTCCCTTCAACTCATCGAGTTTCCTGTGAGCCAACAGCCTTCTTGAGGCAGAAACCGCAGTTTCCCTGGAGGGCTTCCTGCCAGAGACTTCCATGAGGCGCTTCATCCCATCTATCTTCCCGTCGGCTGCCATGCCATAAAAAACACTCTCCACAAAGCCTTCAGGCAGGTCAGGCGCAATGCCCGTAAGTTCGCCGAGCGCGATCAGGTTCTCAACATCGCCTTCGGAAATGTACTGCCGGTACTTCCTTGCAACCTTCCTCCTGAACCTCTCGCTGTCGATGCCCTTGCTCCTCACGTACCAGTCCAGGCTTCCCTTCAGCATATTGTC
>JACQOB010000128.1 GCA_016202745.1 Candidatus Aenigmatarchaeota archaeon
ATTATAGACTCATCTTGGGCTCGTAGTCCAGTGGTCAATGTTTAAAGGTGTTATAAGCGACCAAGACGTCTGCTTGACGTGCAGAAGATGGAGGTTCGATTCCTCCCGGGCCCATTATCTGAAGAAGCTGGTCTCACTCCTTCTATCTATAAGTGAATGAACCAGATTCATTTCTTGCGTATAGACATATATTATCCTGAACCTGCCTGATGTTGTTTTGTTGACGTAATCGTGCCTGGTTTCCGTCATGTGTATAAGGCCCCAGTAAAGCCATTTTCCTTTCCTGCAAAGGCAAATTCTTTTCCCCTGAAATCCCCGGCCTTGAAAGGCTTCCTGCAGTGTTTGGCGTAATCAAGGACTTTGGGAAATCCCTGCTCCCTCGTTATCTGCAAAGTATCGTTAATTTCTATTGTGCTGCCCATTCCAATCAACACTTGAGTATTGTCCTTATCTCGCGGAAGACGGAGCTTACGGGTTGCTCGCCGTTCACTATTGTCCACCTGCCGAAGGACTGCTTCTCGATGAGCCTGCTGAAAAGGCCTAAGATGTTGCCGAGGAACTCCTTGTCCGCCTCGTGCCTGTCCAGCCTGCCCTTCTGCTTCAGCTTCCTCCTCACAGAGGTGTCGGGTGATATCTTCAGGTATATTATCATGTCAGGCTTTGGCAGGCTGAAGATTTCAGCAAACTTCAGGGAGCTTTCAATAGGCAGGCCCTGGTATGCCATGGTGGAGGTGAAATACCTGTCGGCTATGACTATTGTCCCGCTCCTAAGGAGCCCGCTTATCTTTTCCCTGTCCTTGACCATGTCGGCAGCGTAAAGCAGGAACTGCATTTCAGGGGAAAGGTCGTTCTTGCTGTGCAGGTAACCATGTATGAGCTTCCCTATGTCGTTCTTGTAGTCAGGGTAAGTGAACAGTGCGACAGGCGCTTTCCTTGCTTTCAGGTGGTTATAGAGCAGCCTGGACTGCGTCTCCTTGCCAGCGCCGTCTATGCCCTCAATTACAATCAGCTTTCCGTCCATTGGATTACCCTTGGCCGCGCAGAATAAAAGCTACTGCCTGCCGAGCGTCTTCAGTATTATGGGAACCATAGCCTCCGGGGGGCCCACTATCCTCACGTCTTTGAGGATGCTCTTCTTCCTGTAATAGTCAATCAGCGGCTTCGTTTGTTTCTTGTACACCTCAAGCCTGTCCTTTATTACCTCCACCGTGTCATCCTTCCTCTGCACCAGCTTTCCGCCGCACTTGTCGCAGACGCCCTCTTTCTTGGGGAGTATTGGCGGGAACCTGTATTTGCCCATCCTTATGTCGGCTACGTTGTAAATCTCG
Organism: Candidatus Aenigmatarchaeota archaeon; assembly: GCA_016202745.1. Taxonomy (GTDB): domain Archaea; phylum Aenigmatarchaeota; class Aenigmatarchaeia; order QMZP01; family QMZP01; genus JACQIG01. The sequence continues at coordinate 1,329 of JACQOB010000128.1, forward strand.
CCGCATTTCTCGCACACCCTTCTTGCGCTCATCTTCTCGATTATTATCTTCTCGTCAAGGACAAGGTTCAGGACACAATCAAGTTTTGTCAGGCCGGCCAATGCCCTTGCCTGCTCCATTGTCCTTGGGAAGCCGTCAAAGATGAAGCCATTACTGCAGTCGGGCTTGCCTATCCTGTCTTTTACAACATCCATGACAATATCATCAGGAACCATCCCGCCGCTCTTGATTATGTCCTCAATCTTCTTCCCGAGGGGCGTCTTCTTTGCAAGATGTTCACGGAATATGTCACCTGTGGAGATGTGGGGTATCCCAAGCATCGGCGACAGCCTTGAGGCATAAGTCCCCTTTCCTGATCCAGGCGGGCCGAGAAAGACGATTTTCATTTTCAATCACTCAAAATTTGTAGATTATTGTGGCAGGGGGAATATAAATGAATCTTCAGGTTTTGCAAAACTGCGCCAGCAAAGCCTCCAGCTGAACCTCAGGAGTGGACCCCTGATTGAGCCTGAATTCAAATTCTGCAGTTTTTTCTATCAATTCCATCCTTTTCTTTTCCGGCAAATCCAATTCGAAAATCTGTTTATGGATTTCCTTGATTATGTCCTCGCCGTTCAGGCCCTGGTGAATCAATAACTCATACAGCTTTTTCCTGGCATCGGTGAATTTGCCGTTCAGGGCGGCATCAAGCATGACCTTTATGTCCTGGGGCTTGGCCTGGGAAACGGTTTCGTAGACGCCCTCCCGCGTTATCTTGCCGACAGCCGCGGCGGCCTGCAGGATGTTGGTAGACTTCCTCAGGTCGCCCTCCGAGATCTCATAAACAGCCTTCAGCCCCTCCTTGTCAGAGTGCAGTTTTTCCCCCTTGACAATCCTGTCCAGGTAAGAGAGAACGTCCTCTTCAGCCAGCCCCTTGAAACGGAAAACAGCACATCGCGACTGTATCGGCTCTATTATCCTGGAAGAATAATTGCAGGACAGGATGAACCTGCACACGTCAGAGAACTTCTCAATAGTCCTCCTCAGGGCCTGCTGCGCCTCCGGCGTGAGGGCGTCGCTCTCGTCAAGGAACACGATCTTGAAAGTGGCATCGAGCGGCTTCATCCTGGCAAAGTCCTTTATCCTTCCCCGGACAATGTTGATGCCCCTGTCATCAGAGGCATTGGTCTCCTGGAAATTGTGCCTCCAGTTGTCCCCGTAAATCTCCCTGGCCAGGCACAGCGCCACCGTTGTCTTGCCGACGCCTGCCGGGCCTGCAAAAAGCATGTTTGGCAGGGAATCCGACTTCACCCAGGCCCTGAGCCTCTCAACAACATGCCTCTGGCCTATCACGTCGTCAAGCCTGTGGGGCCTGTATTTCTCGGTCCATATTTCCAGCTGCGGCATAGATACGTTTAACTGCCCGGTTATTTAAACATTAACCATGATAATCGCAATAACCGGCACCCCGGGGGCCGGAAAGACCACAATAGGCAGGCTTCTCTCAAGAAAGCTGGAATATGGTTTCATAAGCCTGAATGAACTGGCCAGGGAAAAAAATCTTTACTGCGGATATGACAGGCAGAGAAAAGTGAATATAGTTGATATAGGAAAGATGGAAAGGGAAAT
>JACQOB010000102.1 GCA_016202745.1 Candidatus Aenigmatarchaeota archaeon
CTTTTAAGCTGACGAGTTGTATAAATACCTGTCGCTACAGTTGAAATAAGTGCTACCTCAAGCCCGCGGGCAAATGAATCATATTTTCTGGATGCATCATGAAATCTATCTGCTAGATAAAATACACTAGAATCAAGATGATCATCGTCTAGGCGATTCAGTCTTTGCTCATATTGTCTTACTTGAGAATCTGACATAGCTAATCCACTCCCGCTATAAAGCAGTCCTGCAGCAGACAGGATTAATCCTGTGGCACCCAATCTTTTTTTCGTTCTGTTTTGCATTTAACTAATTAAGAAAGCAAGTCTTTTAAACTTATCTCAGCCTGTTCCCTTTCCCCAAGGCCTCTTTCCACTGCCAGCGGTAGCCGCGGATGCTCGGGGACTTGCCGAAGCCGCAGGCTGAGCATGCGTGGTGGCGGATGTGGTATGCGTGCTTCCCGCATCTACGGCAGGCTATGTGAACCTTCTTGTTCCTCTTCCCCATTGATGGCGTTCCCTTGCCTACCATAAACTTACACCTATGATTTCTGTCAGATTTAAGAAAATAGTAGAAAGACACTTAAATACTCGACTGCAGGCCGGCTCCATTCAGGCTGCCCAAGTCGGAACCTATTTCCCGGGCGAGATGTACACTATGTTGTCTCCTCGTATGAGGACCTTCCCCAGCTTGACTTCCTTTTCCCCCTCTATCTTCGCCTCGTCAAGCCAGATGTTTATGTGGGAGTCGAAGGCCTTCAGTATCCCTATTATATCCTCGCCGTTCTTGGTCTTCACTATTATCCTTTTGTCTACAGAGCTTCCCAGGACATCAAGTGGTCGCTGCATTGTATCAGACATATTTCCTTTAGTTTATATTTATATGGCATATAAAGCATATAAATGCTTATAAAGTGATGCTCTATTATCTTGTTAGAACATCCCTTCCGGCATTAATCGATATAACAAAGCCGGGCTAAACAGAATATCCAATATTAAAAGGAGATAAGAATTCGATGGCTCAATGGCATTTGAGGTCAAGAAGGAAGCCCACCGGCGGCCTGCTTAACAGGCGCAGCAAGAAGAAGAAGCACCAGAGGGGCTCGGTGTTCCTGGAAACCAGTATCGGCGGGAAGGAAATCAGGGTGAAAAGGACGAAGGGCGGCGGCCAGAAGGCAAAGGTCCTGGTAATAGACAGGGTGAATGTGGCCAGCAGGAAGAGCACGAAGATCACGCCAGCCAAAATCCTTTCTGTGACAGACAACCCGGCAAACCCGCATTACATCAGGAGGAACATCATAACAAAAGGCGCGATAGTCAAGACTGACATTGGTTCCGTAAGGATAACCTCAAGGCCGGGCCAGGACGGGTCAGTCAATGGTGTGCTGGTTGAAGAGAAGAAATAGAATTCTAGTGTTTGCGCACGTCTGATATAAAATGATCACGCCTGCGGTTGTGTATCGTGTGGGGACTGTGTATCATGCGGGTCTTGCTGCGGTTCCTGCGGGACCTGCTGCGGCTGCGTTGCTGCCGGCGCTTCTTTCGGCTTCTTGGCTGGCGGGCGTTTCTTGCCTTCCAGCGCCTTTTCTATGCGGACCAGGGCGATCTCCATTGCCGCGTCCCTGGGCTTCACTCCCTTCTTCCTCGCCAGCCTGAGGACCTTCCTGGTGTTCCTTACCAGCTTCTTCTCCACAAGGTGGAACATCTCCCCGGGGTTTTTCCCCCTGTATTCCGCGTAGCTGGATATGACGCCTCCAGCGTTTGCGACGAAATCAGGCACAACGAGTATGCCCTTCTGGTGGAAGCGCTCCTCGGTTTCCGGTGCCATGGGTATGTTTGCGGCTTCGATTATGAGTTTTGCCTTAACGCTGTCGAAATTCCTGTCATTGATGGAGTTCGGCACCGCCGCAGGTATGAGGATGTCAACCGGGAGCTCGAAAACCTTCTCGCTTGGCAGGACTTCGCCGGGCTGGTATTTGGTTACTGTGCCCTGCTGCGACTTGACTTCCATGAGCTTGTTGTACTCAAGGCCCTCAGGGTTGTAAATGCAGCCCTTGGAGTCGGAGACGCCCACCACCTTGAAGCCATTTTCCGTCAGGTCCTTCATTGCGAAGGTGCCCACGTTGCCGAATCCCTCTATTGCCACTGTGGCTCCCTGGCTCTTGATCTTCGCGAACTTGCATGCCACCATCGTTGAATGGAAAACGCCAAAGCCGGTCGAGCCGAATTCATGCGGTATGCCGCACTTCTCGCCCGGGTATTCGCACATATTGGCCGGCTTACCTGTGGCTGACCTGAAGTTCCCGTTGGCCTCCGCAAAGGCCTTCATCTCCTCCTCACCAGTGTTCATGTCAGGCCCGGCGACATAATATTTTGGGCAGACGGCCTTCAGGGCCTTGGAAAATGATTTTATGATTTCAAATTTCTGTTCTTTAGGCATTAACCTGTCATCCGCGACTATCCCTGCCTTCCCGCCCCCGAAGGGCAGGCCGGCCATGGAGTTCTTCCATGTCATTGTCCTCGCAAGGCTGGCAACCTCATCTATCGTTACGGAAGGCGTCATCCTTATGCCACCCTTTGCGGGGCCCAGGGAGGTGTTGTCGATGATTACGAAGCCATGCATTCCTGTCTTGTGGTCGTACACTTCCAGAATCTTCTCTGGGCCGAACCTGTCAAACCGAACCATTTGCATCACACTATAATTCTTTTAGGGACAATATAAATCAGAAATGCGCTTTATATTACCTTTTCCCCGGTGTCCTTCTTCAGTATGTGTATCACGTTCACCGGGCATCCCTCGGCTGCCTGCTTCATGCTTTCCAGGTCATCCTGCCCTATTTCCTTCACGTCCATCCTGCCCTCTTTTGTGGAGGCTATCAGGTCGGCCTTGCCGTCCGCGTTCATCACCCAGTGCTTCTCGCACATGGCAACGCACACGCCGGCCCCAATACACCCTTCCCTCTCGTATTCGACCTTGTATGCCATAAAACCCTTTAGTCATTATAAGCGGATATACTTATAAATATTACATCATCTTGCTGCCAGCTTTCTCAGCCCGCTGACTATGTCCGAAGCGGCTTCAATGGCGTAATCCACTTCCTCAGCTGTATTAAGCCTCGACAGGGTGAACCTCAGTGTGGAGAACGCTTCCTTCTGCGACAGCCCGATGGCCGTGAGGACGTTGCTCGGCTGGACCGACCTGGATGTGCACGCGGAGCCCGACGACGCACATATGCCCTTTGAGCTGAGGGCTACGAGGGCCGCCTCGGCTTCCGCGCCCCTGAATGTGATGTTCACATTGCTGCACAGCCTCCTGTCCTTTGGCCCGTTCAGCATTGAATCCCTGATTTTCAGCAGGCCTTTCGCAAGCCTGTCGCGCAGGGTTTGCATGCGGCGCACATCCCTGCCGGGATTCCTGGAAGCCAGCTCGGCTGCCCTGGAAAAGCCGGCGGCCCCTGGTACATTCTCCGTGCCGGGCCTGATGTCATTGCCCTGCTCCCCTCCGCCATAAATCTTCTCCAGCCTGGTGCCGGACCTGGCATAGAGGGCGCCTATGCCCTTAGGCCCGTGTATCTTGTGGCTGTTCAGGGTCAGCATGTCAATGCCCATCCTGCTGACGTCGATGGGGATCTTTGTGAATCCCTGGCAGCCGTCCACATGCAATATTACTCCCTTCCCACTGCAAATCCTGCCTATCTCTGCCATGTCCTGGATTGTCCCGATCTCATGGTTGGCGTTCTGGATGCTTGCAAAGACTGTTTCCCTTGTGATTGCCTTTTCCAGGGAATTGGTGCTGACAAAGCCTTCCTTGCCGACAGGCAGGTAGGTGACCCTGAAGCCATTCCTTTCGAGCGCCCTGAAGGGCTCAAGAACTGACTGGTGCTCTATTTTAGTTGTTATAACATGTTTTCCTTTCTTTTTCAGGGCATTGGCACATCCTAATATTGCAATATTATTGGATTCTGTTCCCCCTGACGTGAAGATTATCTCCTCCCTTTCAGCGCCAATGGAATTGGCTATTGTTTCCTTACAGTCGTCCAAGGTCTTCTGCGCCTCCATACCCATGAAATGCGTGGACGAGGGGTTTCCATACTTCTCAGTAAAATAAGGCTTCATGGCCTCCAGCACTTCGGGCACCACCTGTGTCGTCGCGCTGTTGTCAAGGTAGATGGGTTTCATAGCAGCTTATTAGGAGTTGCGGATAATATTAATTTATGAGGAGCGTAAGGTAGCTGGTTAACGGGTACCGAATATTATTCAAGTGTGAAATGCATAGAGGACAAATGCCAGAAGGTTTTGCCTTAGCTCTTAAGTCCAGCCTCCGGGTGCCTGCTGGCTTTATCCAATTTATCCAAGCCAGAAGTTTCAGTCAAGTCAGATAATGCCGTGTGCCTGCTGGCTTCATCCGCTCCTTCCGGGTCAGAAACCGCCTTCCCCACCCATTCATACCCGTGCGATTCAAGCTTGTGCACGAGCTCGGGCCCGCCGGACATCACTATCTTCCCGTCCATCATTATGTGGACCCTGTCGGGTTTTATGTAATTGAGAAGCCTTTGGTAGTGGGTGATTACAAGCGCGCCCATGTTTGCCTGGCCGGCTTTGTCATCCCTTTCCAGGCCGGATCCTGCCATCAGGCTGTTGACACCTTCGGCCACTATCTTCAGGGAATCAATGTCAAGCCCTGAGTCAGTTTCGTCCAGTATGGCCAGTTTTGGCTGCAGGACAGCCAGCTGCAGGATTTCCGTTCTTTTCTTCTCCCCGCCCGAGAATCCCTCGTTCAGGTACCTGCTCGCAAATGACTGGTCAACCTTCAGCAGGGCCATTTTCTCCTTCAGCAGCCTGAGAAATTCAGGGACCGGAACCGGCTGCGGCTTTATTGCATTGAGCGCCGTCCTCAGGAAATTGGAAACCGTGACCCCCGGGATTTCAGTGGGATACTGGAATGACAGGAACAGCCCCCTCTTTGCCCTTTCATTGGGCTTCATCCTGGTTAAATCCTCCCCCTGGAACATTATGCTGCCTGCAGTTATCTCATACTTCGGGTGGCCCATGAGGGCATAAGCCAGCGTGCTCTTTCCCGAGCCGTTCGGCCCCATGATGGCGTTTACCTCGCCTATGCTGGCTTCAAGGTTGATGCCCTTAAGAATCTCCTGGCCTTCCACGTTCACGCGGAGGTTCTCTATAACCAGGCTGTTATTTCCGTGACTCATAGGCTATTATCCCCCCCTTTAGTGCATAGAATGGCAGCAGGGCGCATTTTATCCTCACAGGCCCTATCGGGATGCCAAGCAGTCCAAGCATGCTTTCCTTTCCCATGCCAGCCACTTCCCTCAGCGTCAGGCCCCTTAGCGTCTCGGACAGCATTGACATGGCTGAGACGCTTATGGCGCAGCCCCGCGCAGTGTGCCGCACGTCCTGTATGGCGCCATCGCCATTAAGCTTCAGGAATATTTCCACCTGGTCGCCGCATAGCGGGTTGAATTCCCTGTGCCTTATCTCGGCATTCTCCAGCGTGCCAAAGTTCCTGGGGTTCTTGAAATGGTCCAGTATGAACTCCCTGTACATGCCTTCTCCTGCATAGTTTGTATCTATTGCTTCCATATCAGTCTCCCTGGAAGGCGTGATGCAGGTCCGGCGATAACATCGCCGGCAGGCACCCGAGCCTCCCTTTTCGCTTAAGCCTTTTTGGAAAAGGCTTACACACTGAATATCTTCTTCACCTTTTCCAGCGCAGCCGCAAGCCTGTCGACCTCTTCCCTTGTGTTGTAGAGATAAAAGCTCGCCCTGGCTGACCCCGCCACCCCCAGCAGGTGCATGAGGGGCATTGCGCAATGGTGGCCTCCCCTGATGGCGATGCCCTCGCCGTTAAGTATTTCCGCGACATCGTGGGCGTGCACCCCGCTGATGTTGAAGGATATGACGCCAATCCTCTTCTCGGGGGGAGGGCCGTAAATCTTCAGGCCCTTTATGGTCTCCAGCTGCTTGAAGGCATAACTTGTCAGCGACTTCTCCTGCTCCTCTATTTTCTCCATTCCAATCCCCTGCAAGTAGTCGATCGCAGCCCCAAGGCCTATCCCGCCGGATATGTTGGGCGTCCCGGCCTCAAATTTCCATGGGAGGGCGTTCCATCGTGATTCCCCAAAACTCACTTCCCTTATCATGTCGCCCCCGAAAATGAAGGGCTCCGTCTCCTCAAGCATATCCCGCCTGCCGAAGAGCACGCCTGTGCCTGTCGGCCCCAGCATCTTGTGGCCTGAGAATGCCAGGAAATCGCAGCCAATGGCCTTCACGTCAACCGGCATGTGGGGGACGCTCTGGGCGCCATCAACGATGAAGACAGACCCGTTTTCATGAGCCACCTCCCCTATCATCCTGATGTCGTTCACAGTCCCCAGGGCGTTTGAGGCGTGCACGACGGAGACTACCCTGGTTTTCTTTGTTATGCTCCCCTCTATGCTCTCCATTTTCAGCTCCCCTTTTTGGTCAATCTCTATGAACTTCAGTGTAGCACCCGCACGCTTCGCGGCCTGCTGCCAGGGGACAAGGTTGCTGTGGTGTTCCATCTGGGTCACCACAATCTCGTCGCCTTTGCCAAGCCTGCTGCCCAAGCCGTACGCAAGCAGGTTGATTGATTCAGTGGTGTTCTTTGTAAAAACAATCTCCTCCATAGAGGATGCGCCTATGAATGCCGCCGCCTTGCTGTGGGCCTCCTCGTATGCTGCTGTGGATTCGGCGCTCAGCTGGTGCACCCCCCTGTGGATGTTGGAATTAGAATGCGCGTAGTAATGGCTTATTGCCTCCATGACCTGGAGCGGCTTCTGTGATGTGGCAGAGTTGTCAAGATAAGCCAGCGGCTTCCCGTTGACAACCCTGTTGAGGATAGGGAAATCAGCCATTATCTTCCCAACATCCAGCCCCTTCATTCGAGTTCCAATCATAACGTAACAGCTGCCCTCCCAATATTCCGCATGATGCCATTGTGGATGAGCGCACGCGCCTCCTTCTGGATGCGATCAGCATGCAGGAGCCTTATCAGCGGCTCAAAGAAGCCCTCCACTATCCTTGCCCTGGCCTCTTCCTCGCCGAGCCCCCTGGACATCAGGTAGAACATCTTTTCCGCGTCCACCTGCCCCACGGTCGTGGCATGCCCGCACTTCACCTCATTGTTGTCAATCTCGAGGTAGGGGACAGGGTCCGCCTCCGCGTGCTCGCCAAGGAGCAGGGTGTCTGCCTTCTGGTAGCCAATGGCACCCCTGGCGTCCCTGGTCATTTTTATAAGCCCCCTGTAGATTGCCTTGGAGCTGTCATAGAGCGCCCCCCTTGTAAGCAGGTATGATTCTGTGCTTTGCCTGGCGTGTATTGCATTAACATGGAAATCGAAATGCTGGCCGCCCCTGCCGAAGAACATGCCCCTGTTCATTGTCCTCGCGCCGGAACCGTCAAGGACGCTTGACACGTCGGATTTTGTCAGCCTCGCGCCTGTATCGCATGTCACCCATTCCATGTTCGCGTCCTTATTCACCACCGCCTTCTTCATCGAGAAGTTCACCAGGCCTTCGCCGTAATTCTGCATGCTGCCGAAATTAACACTGGACCCGTCCCCGGCGAATACCTCAACTATGCCGCTCCTGAAGGAGCCGTCGCCGTGCAGGTTTTCCATTATGGCGAGCCTGCTGAGAGGCTCCGCAACAACCAGCGTGTGCTCCAGGAGAGCGCCATCAACCCGGGAGTCGATATGCACGGGATGCTCGGCCTCGGCGCCCTTCGGGGCATACACCAGGAGGCCTGCATTGAACATGGACTGGTGGAAGGAAAGGAACTTTTCGTTTGCGGCCGTGTTAGGGATGCAATTGCCGCATGCGCACTCGGCGTATCCGAGGGATTTGAAGAGATGTTTCTCGACAATGTCCGGGTATTCATTCAGCGCGGTGAATATGTCTGTGACTATTATCCCCTTGTTCCTGTTTTCCACCTTTGGCGGCTTTGGCTGCGGTATGCTGAGATTCTCCAGGCTCAATCCGCCCGCATCGGTGGTTATGTTAAGCCCGTAACGTATGATGGGGTAAGGCTTCGCGGCAAAGGATTCCCAGGCCTGCCTTCTCTTTTCCTGCAGCCAACTTCCGCCAACCGGGAGTTTATCGTTAACAGACATAACAAGCCCCTGAGGCGCCTAACCTACCGCGCCTTCCATCTCCATCTCAACAAGCCTGTTAAGCTCCACCGCGTATTCGAGCGGCAGCTCCTTCACGACGGGCTCGATGAATCCGGAGACTATCATCTGCATTGCCTTCTCCTCCGTCAGGCCGCGGCTCATGAGGTAGAAAAGCTGCTCGGCTGATATCCTCCCCACGGTGGCTTCGTGGGCGACGTCAACCCTGTCCTCGTTTATCTTCATATACGGGAAGGTGTTTGAGACGGACTTCTCGTCTATCATTAGGGCATCGCAGCTCACGCTGGACTTGCAGCCGACTGAGCCCTTGTTTATCTGCACAAGCCCGCGGTAGCTTGTGATCCCCCCGTCTTTGCTTATGCTTTTCGCCCTTATCGTGCTTGTTGTGTGGGGAGCGAGATGGTAGACCTTCGACCCGGTATCCTGGTTCTGGTTGGCGCCGGCAAAGGCTATCCCGAGGTAGTCGGCCCTGGCATATGGGCCAAGAAGGACTGAGGATGGGTAGAGCATTGTAACACATGAATTGTGAACTACAATCCCATTGGCAACAAAATTATGGCGGCCTTCAACTTCAATATCATATGTAGGTTCGATTCCAAGGGGCGTGATGGAATCTATTCTGGCAAATCCGAGATCGCTGCTAGCCTTTGAATAGAGGTTCCAGCCTCCCACTCTTGAAAAGTTTCTTTTTGTGGTGGCC
>JACQOB010000100.1 GCA_016202745.1 Candidatus Aenigmatarchaeota archaeon
TGCATGAAAGGGTGAAGCCTGTCCTGTTCATAAACAAGGTCGACCGCCTCATAAGGGAACTGAAGCTGACCCCGGAGCAGATGCAGGCCAGGTTCATTAACATCATAGACGGCGTAAACAGGCTTATTCAGAAATACGCAGAGAAGGATTTTGCTGCCAGATGGATCGTGAACGTGGAGAACGGCAGCGTCGCTTTCGGCTCCGCCTACAGGAAGTGGGCGATTTCCATCCCGTACATGAAGAAACACAACATAACTTTCAAGGATATAATAGAATACGCATCGCAGGAGAAGGATGAAGAACTTGCGAAGATGGCTCCGCTTCACCGCATCGTCCTCAACATGGTCGTGCATCACCTGCCGAATCCCGAGGATGCGCAGAAATACAGGATTCCCAAGATATGGCACGGCGACATCAATTCGGAAACAGGAAAATCAATGCTTGCAATGAACAGGGACGGGCCCCTGGTCATGGTCGTCACGAAGGTCGTGCCGGATCCGCATGCAGGCATGGTCGCTGCCGGCAGGATATTTTCAGGAACCATGAAAAAAGGGCAGGAAGTCAGGCTGATAGGACAGCACAAGACAGCCCGCGTGCAGCAGGTCTCTGTCTACCGCGGCCCGCAAAGAATACAGATGGAGGAGATATACGCCGGAAATATTGTCGGCGTTGTCGGCCTTGCGGATGCATTTTCCGGGGAAACTGTATGCGATGCAGAAAGGGAGATAGAGGCGTTCGAAGCGATAAAGCACATATTCGAGCCTGTAGTGACGAAAAGCATGGAATGCAAGGACCCGAAAGACCTGCCAAAATTGATAGGATTCCTGAGGCAGGTGAGCAGGGAAGACCCGACACTCAGGGTGAGCATCAATGAGGAGACGGGTGAATATCTCATCTCAGGCCTGGGAGAACTGCATATTGACGCGAAGGTGGAAAGGCCTCTGAAGGAAAAAGGCATAGAGGCCACGGCATCAACGCCGATTGTTATATACCGCGAGACTGTCAGGGCAGAAAGCCCTGTCATAGAAGGAAAATCCTCAAACAGGCACAACAGATTTTACATATCAGCCGAGCCCCTGGAGGAGGGTGTCGTCCAGGCCATTACCAAAGATGAGATAAGCGAAGAAAATGTCCAGAAATATAAGAAAGAACTCGTCCAGAAGCTTGTTGACGCCGGAATGAGCCGCGACGAGGCGAAATCCTTGGAGGACCTGCACAACAGGAATGCATTTCTCGATGTCACGAAAGGCATACAGTACCTCAATGAGACCATGGAACTTGTTCTGGACGCCTTTGTCCGCATTGCCGAGGGCGGGCCGCTATCCGGCGAGCCTGTTATGGGCGTGAAGTTCAACCTGTCTGATGCAAAGCTCCACGAAGACGCAATACACAGGGGGCCGGCACAGGTGATCCCGGCTGTCAGCGATGCGCTAAGAGAATCGATACTAAAGGCGAAGCCCACCCTGCTTGAACCGGTGCAGACGATAAGGATAGATGTTCCCGAGGAAGAAATGGGCAACGCCATGAGCCAGGTCCAGAACCGCCGCGGCCAGATCATTGACGTGAAGACAGAGCTTGGCGCGGCTATAATCCAGGCAAAACTTCCTGTCGCAGAAATGTTCGGGTTCGAGAGCCAGCTGAAAAGCGCTACAGGCGGACGAGGCTTTTATTCGCTTATAGATGTCTCGTTCGAGCGCATACCAGAAGACCTGAAGCTGCCGACAATACAGCGCATACGCGAGAGAAAAGGCATGACAGGAATGCCTGCCATCTGACAACGCAATCCGAAGAAGACTTATAGTGAAGCAAGTAAATAACTTGGGTATCATACCTTGCTTCACACATAGCAAACAAGAAAAATCATATCCAAAAACCCTTTCTTGTTTAGCTATAAAAACCTTTGTACTGAAGTATTCACTGGTAGAATGAAAAGACTTGACAAATTCGCCCTCGTCAGTCTCGGTATAGCAGCTGCGAGTTTTGGCGCTTTTTGCTATTCGTATATGATGGATGCAAGAAGAGCGGCATATGAACAAACGCCTGAAACTAAATTTAACCTGTACAGGCAAAATAGAAGCGGGGAATGGGAAAAAATTGGCTTCGAGTATATGGCAATTTAATAAACGTTTAAAAAGATTAGCCTATAGTTTATTTGAGAAATGTGATTGCAAATGGCAGACAAGAAACCTCATCTTAATCTTGTGACGATAGGTCACGTAGACCACGGAAA
>JACQOB010000099.1 GCA_016202745.1 Candidatus Aenigmatarchaeota archaeon
AAGGACTGCTTTTATCATAGGATTTGTTTCGGTTGCTGCTATTAATAAAACTTTACCAACCTTCATAGTTAGTAATACCACTTATAAGTAACAAAAAGAGAAAGATTTAAAAAGGGAAGTTGCTTCGCGAAGCACTCATGAACCTGCAACTGAATGATCCGATTTACAAGGCATTTCCTGAAAAGGGCACTGCACCCATAAATAAGCAGATGCCTTTGCTTAGAGCTGAAGGAAGAGTTCCTTTGTCTGCAGCGGGCCTAATGGCCAGATATTTGGAAGTTTTGGATTTGCTAAGAAAGGCTCCAAAGGAGTCCAAGCCCATCTACGCTTCATTGGTAGCTGCTTGGGAAGACAATAATTTTGATACCGGTGATGGTGTGGTAAGAGATTACCTTGGAAGGGTGCTGGTTCTTCGGAGTGCAAGGTACCTTGAAGATCTCACGCCAAAAACCCCGCTAGTCGAGGGTGCCGTTATACCTGAGGGAATTGAGGCTTGGAAGGATGGAGGCGGTAACACGCCGCCTATTTTTAGCGCAGCTGAAGTTTCAATATATTGTGACAAGCCAACAATACCGGATGGTGCAAAACACAACCCTTTCTGGCAGGCATTAGCCGGATGGAATCAGGAATTGCTCAACGAATTTGTAGATGCCCGTTTCGCGCGGGCCAAAGAAAGGTTTGGCTATCCTGATGACTCAATGATGGGCGTTTCTGTCCCTCCCATTCCTGAAAAGGGAACACTTGGCCATGCATGGTGTATTAGCGGGCTCATGGAATATAGCGGCCGCGCCGATTATGGAAGCGGTCTGGGCAGCCCTTACGGACGGCTGATTGGCGTGGCTGAAAGTAGAGGGAAGCGGAATATCCCCCTGAGTTCCCCCATAGGATGGCATTCTACACTTGAGAACTTAGTGCTTGAAAACACCCGACTTCCGAATAGACGATTTGTTTTCTAAACTTTACCCGAAAAGGTTCCTGAAGAATGAGATTATCCTGCTGAAGAATCCGGTTGTCTTTGGCGGCGCCTCTGCTGCCTTTTCAGGCTGGGCTTCTGCCGAAGCAGTTGCGGTTGCGGCGGCATCAGCGGCTGCTGCTGGCGTTGCCGCCACTGTTGCCTCTTCTTTCGGCTCTTCCTGTGCCTGAGGGGACTCCTCTGCCGCTGGAGGGGAAGGCTGCTGGCCTGCTGATGGCTGTGAAGGTGAGGCCTCTGCCAAAGTCAATGTTTTCTCCTCTGCCTGCGGCACGTCAAGCGTGCCTGTCACCACAATGTCTGTGCCGGAAAGCCTGCTGCCCTCTGCAATCAGCCGCGCAGCCCTCCTGGTGTCTGTCGGGGCGTTGCCCATCACGATAAGGAAGGTAACCCCCTCTTTCTCCACCAGCTTTATGTAGCCGGTATTTTCCGGGATGCCGATATCACAGGAACTCATTCCCAGAACGCCTGCCACCAGGGAATTATGGCAGGGAAGGCCGACAAGTATGCTGTCTACTCCTGCACTTGCCTCGCTGTCAGTTTTTGCTGTTATTCTTGAAGAAGACTGCTGCTGGAGGAATACCGCAACATCAGAGGCTGCTAGAACATCTGTGGAGGGCGCGGTTTCGCCTCCGACCACTATCTGCCCTGCAAAATTGCCGCTGGAAATGAAAGGCTCGGGAAAGCTCTTTAAGTCTGCTGACGCCAGGGACGCGAACAGCAGCAATGCCAACGCTGCCAGGATCAGTTTTCTCATAAAAGCCCCAAAGGCTGCTTTTCTTAATAAAGCTTATGCACCTCGCCCTCCTTCTTCTCCCAGAAAATCGTTTCCTCAAGAATCTTCGCAACGTAGCCGTCAGGCAGCTTCATCACATGGTGGAGGATGTACTCGTGGCCGAGCGTCTTGTGGAACTGGGTGAGGTCAGACCGCAGCAGCCGGTCGTTCATGAATATCGAGGCTGTCATCGGGACGTACATGCCGTAAATTCCGGTGCCAAGGTCTGCCCAGCTGAAGTTGGTCATCCAGGGCACGTTTTGCACAGTGCTGCGGTTGAGG
>JACQOB010000103.1 GCA_016202745.1 Candidatus Aenigmatarchaeota archaeon
ACGCATGGCTTCAGGCAGGGCACCAGGAGGAAGCTGAGGAAGGCAACCAGGAGCAAGTTCACCGTTTCCACCTACCTGAAGGACCTGAAGCCGGCAGACAGTGTCGTGATAACGCCCTACCCGGCCTCGCAGAAGGGCATGCCGTACCCCAAGTTCAGCGGCCTCGCAGGCACGATAAAGGCGAAGCGCGGCAGGGCCTATGTTGTCGAGTTCAAGGCCGGGAACAAGACAAAAACCGTTATTGCAAGGCCCGAACACCTAAAGCTGGTGAAGTGATATGGAAGTCACAGAATCGAAATTCGTCACGTATTCCGAGGCGAAGAAGGTGCTGGAAGAGAAGGAAAAGGAAAAGGAGCTGGGCTACGAGCAGAAGAATGCCCTGGAACACCTCAGGAAATTCTCCAAGATAGGCCCCAAGAAGACCGAGGAGATGTACGAAGAGCTCAGCAAGATCAGCAAGCTCAGGGAGAAGCATATAGTGACAATAATCAACATGCTGCCGGAAGACAATGATGACCTGCGCGTTTTGTTCTCAGGTGAGCTGGACCTTACTAGCGACGACAAGGCAAAGATCATTGGCATCGTGAAGAAGTTTATTTAAAATATCAAACCAATCCTTATAAAATCTGGCCTTATCCAATTTGACCAAGCCAGCAGGTGAGCTATGGATGACAAGAAGCTGAAAAAGGACGACTGGGCAATCACGCTTGATTACCTTGCTCAGGGGCATTATGGTATGGAGAGGTCGCAGCCCGTGGCCACTGTGCTCGGGGAGGAGTATTTCTCCCTGCTGGAAGTCATAGTAAGGGACGGCATCACGCTGAAGGTCGGGCAGAGGGTTTACATAGGCGACGGAAAGAGGGATGAAGTCAAGTACATAAGGGGCAGGCTCGACGTGAAAGAGCTCACCACGGCGGCGAAGGAGGAAGTCGAGCCTACCGTAAAGAGGCTCGTTGAGTCAAAGCCGGAGAGGTTTGTTGAATATTTCAGCAAGGCCGGCCAGATCACGAACAGGCTACACCAGCTTGAGCTTCTGCCTGGAATAGGAAAGAAGCATATGTGGGCGATCATTGACGCAAGGAAAGAGAAGCCATTCGAGTCTTTTGCAGACATTAAGGCCAGGGTGCCGCTGCTGCCGGATCCGGAGAAGATGATAATAAGAAGGATCATGGAGGAACTGGACGACAAGGACAAGTACAGGATCTTCGTGCCCAAGTTCGAGAAGCATCATGGCGACAGCAGGCACGACGACTACAGGTCCGACCATAACATGGCCGGCAGGCACAGTGGCCAGGACAGGTTTGAAAGAAGGCCGATGTGACCTTTTCTATAAATATGCGCCCCGGCTACTATTAATTGGCTATGCTGGTCAAGAAGATAATGACAAGGGATGTCCAGACGATAGAGCCTGGAACAACCGTCAGGGAGGCTGCAGAAAAGATGGCCAAGTTCAGCATCGGCTGCCTGCTGGTTGTGAGCGGCGGCAGGCTCGCCGGCATCGTCACGGAAAGCGACATTCTCAGGAAGGTCGTTGCGGAGGGCCTGGACGGCGAAAAGACCAAAGTAAGGACCATCATGACCAAGGAGGTCATATATATCGACCCCAAGACAGATGTCGAGGACGCCGCAGACATAATGCTGGAAAACGGCATAAAGAAACTGCCAGTTGTTGACGGCCACACGCTTGTAGGCATAGTAACCGTGACGGACATGTGCAGGGTGGAGCCAAAGATGGTGGAAAAGGTTTACAGGCTGCTTTTTGGCGACGAGAAGAAACTGGAAGCTGGCTGACCACTTTTCTTACAAGAGGCTTCCACCTTCTGCAGAAAATTGGTCGGTCAAAAGAACATGAACTGTTACCTGCATGAATTGGCTAACGGTTCAAGTTCTCTTTCTCAACGCCTCTCGTAAAAGAAGTGGTTATGGGCTCGTTGGGATTTTCTCACCACTTTTCCAAAGTGGTGGATCAAAAGGGAGCCTATCGAATGTCTGCCGGCGATGCTGCCGGATTTACACTCTGCTTTGCAGCTCGATTACGGCTTCCGTGGAAGGCGTAGCGAATGAGCATCTGCAGATGCGAAATGAGCAGCCTCCTTTTTGCTCCACAGCTTTTTCTTGGAAAAAGCTGTGATTTGAACCCAAGACCTTCGGCTTTTACGCTTGGTGGCCTTATAAGACCGGTGCTCTAATTCCCCAGTATGCCGAAGTGCGAAGCGCTTCCCGGCGCCGTGGCGTTAGAGACTGTCCAAGCTGAGCTACGAGCCCATTGTAATATACGTTCACTGTTATTATAAGCGCACGCATATATTGGCGCATGCGCCCGTCGCCGTGGACTTCGTCAATAGGCAATGACAAGCATGCTGCTGCTTAGTTAGGAAAACCTTTATAAACCCCACCTACTACTAGATATACGCTTCATCAACGCACAAGCGGTGATTTGATATGCCAGCGCAACTTGCAAACCTTGGCGGACAGCCAATTTTGATACTTCCGGAAGGGACTTTCAGGAGCAAGGGCAAGGATGCCCAAAGGAACAACATTTCGGCAGCCAGGGCTGTGGCGGACGCTGTTAGGACCACCCTGGGCCCCAAAGGGATGGACAAGATGCTTGTGGACAGCATAGGGGATGTCGTGATCACCAACGATGGTGCCACCATTCTTCAGGAAATGCAGATAGAGCATCCTGCAGCGAAAATGATGGTCGAGGTCGCCAAGACGCAGGACAAGGCAGTAGGCGACGGCACAACCACGGCTGTGGTGCTGGCCGGCGAGCTTCTTAAGAAGGCCGAGGACCTGCTCGACCAGGAGATACACCCCACTGTGATAACCAAAGGCTTCAGGATGGCAAAGGAGAAGGCACTTGAAGTTCTTGAGAGGATAAGCAAGCCAGTAAGCATAAATGATGACAAGATCCTTGAGCAGATAGCGGAAACGGCGATGACAGGCAAGGCAGCCGAAAGGGCTTCCAAAGAGCTGTCGTTGATAGCAGTGAAAGCCGTGAAAAGGGTGGCTGACATCAAGTCCGGCAAGGCTGAAGTGGACGTAGACAACATAAAGATAGAGAAGAAGGAAGGAGGCTCGATGAGCGACACGCAGCTCATCGATGGCATACTCGTGGACAAGGAAGTCGTGCACACGGCAATGCCGAAGACCGTCAGGAACGCCAGCATAACGCTGATTAGTTCCGCTCTGGAGGTAAAGGAGCTGGAGACAGACGCGAAGGTTTCAATAGACTCGCCTGAGAAGATGCAGGCATTCCTTGAGGGGGAAGAGAAGATGCTCAAGGGCATGGTTGACAGGATAATCAAGTCAGGGGCCAACGTGGTTTTCTGCCAGAAGGGCATCGATGACACCGCACAGCACTACCTTGCGAAGGCGGGCGTGCTGGCCGCCAGAAGGGTGAAGAAATCCGACATGGACAAGCTTGTCAGGGCAACGGGTGCAAGCATGATAAACAACCTGAATGACCTGGAGAAGGAAGACCTTGGTTTTGCGGGGATTGTCGAGGAAAGGAAGGTTGCCGGCGAGCAGATGGTCTTTGTTGAGGAGTGCAAGACCCCCAAGGCTGTGACCATCCTGATCAGGGGCGGCACGGAGCATGTTATTGATGAAGTGGAGCGCGCAATGGAAGACGCGATAAAGGGCCTTGCGGCAACGCTCGAGCTTGGGAAGATCGTGCCAGGCGGCGGGTGCGCTGAGGCCGCTGTCGCAAAGGAGATAAGGAAATTCGCAGAGGGCTTCAAGGGAAGGGAGCAGCTTGCGATAATTGCCTTCGCTGATGCCATGGAAGTGGTACCGAGGAGCCTGGCCGAGAACGCAGGCCTTGACCCCATCGAGAGCCTGGCCAACCTCAGGGCGGAGCATGACAAGAAGGACAGCGTCTTCGGGCTCGACGTATTCACCGGCAGGACAGCCGACATGATGAAGATGGGCATTGTGGAGCCGCTGAAGATTAAGCTGCAGGCTGTCAAGTCTGCCAGCGAGGCGACTGAGATGATATTGAGGATAGATGACGTAATTTCCGCCGGCGGCAGCGAGAAGGCCGGCAGGATGCCGCCAATGCCCCCGGGCGGCGGGGATATGGGCGACTACTAGGCATTTTATTTTAATTTTATCCTCTGTTTTAGCAAGAAAGTCCGGAAGCCGTATGTTTCCCATGCCTTTTTGCCTATGTCATTCATTATATGAACATGCAGCTCCACGTGTTTGATACCCTTGCCCTTGAACCATTTAAACAGACTTTTCAAAAGTAATTTTCCTACTCCCCTCCTTCTAAACCTTTCAGCTACAAGCATATCCCTTACGTAACCGGCTGTTCTTATCTTGAATATAGGGGGCATCTTTAGTATCTCCCCTAACACAAAGCCCATGATTCTGCCGTCCGTCTCAGCAACAAGAAGCAGCTTTTTCCTGGAGCGGATTGACTGCCTGAAATATTTTGCATATGCGGACCTGACGTTTTTGCTTGGGTCCAGATAGCTATCAAACTTATGGTACCTTACCAAATCCATCGCCAGTTCCACTACCGCAGGTATGTCTTTGGCCTTCGCCTTTCTTATCTCTATCATGGGCATTCATCTTGATGTTATTTTCACCTTTATATACAATTTTTCATAATAATATCTTATGGTTAGGGCGTACGAAGAGGACGACGACGAGGAGTACGAGGTCATTCCTGCAACCCCCCTGAGGCGCCTCGAAAAAAGGCTTTCAAGGATGGAGTCAACAACTTCTACCTCCGAGGTGCAGCGGCTGATCGAGCAGATAATAGAGCTGATAAAGTCAAACCAGCGCGTCATTGACGATGTCATCAAGGCCAATACAGATCTCCGTGACGAGCTGTCAAGAATACCGGGGAAGGTTGACGAGCTTGTCGCTAGCATGAGGGAATTCCTTGAGATTCTGAAGGCTTCCGTTGAGGAGGCGCCCGCCGCAGCGGCGGCTATACCCAAGGAGGCGTTCGACCCGCTTGTGAAGAAGATAGACGAATTTGTGCAGGAGAACAGGAAGAATGCCGAAGTCGGGCAGGCGATGCTCACAAGCCTGAACACGATTGACAAGAGGCTGAAAAGGCTTTCCCTTGCGCTGTCCGGCTCGGGCCAGGGCGGCTACCAGGAGCAGCAGTCTGCATACCAGGAAGGCTACCAGGAAAGCTACGGCGAAGGCCAGCAGTCAGGGGAGCAGCAGTACTGATTGGCAGCAGCATACACCAACACATTTTTCTAAACAGGAAAAATCCAGCTGCCGAAAAAAATGTTTATATAGGAGATTCAACAAAATAATAACTGATACGGATGAAGAAAGACCTTACGGCCCAGGTGTTTTCTGCTGTGATAGCTGTCGTCCTCCTTATCACGTTCTACATATTGCTGCTTTCCGACTTCGTCAGGGGCACGCAGGCCAACATCACCCCAATGATCCTGATAATAATCGCAATCATACTGCTCGCAATCTTCTCCGTCCTGCACAAGATGGAATCGGAGTTTGAACTGCAGTTGGCGAAGCCTCCGGCCGGCAAGAAGGCCGGCAAATAAATACCAGTGGTGACATAATAATGATGATGAAAAGAAAAATGAAAGCGATAACACCCATCATTTCAATCATAATACTTCTGCTGATAACCATCGCCCTGGCAGGCGCAGCATACACCTACCTGAGCATCTACTTCCAGGGA
>JACQOB010000104.1 GCA_016202745.1 Candidatus Aenigmatarchaeota archaeon
GAATTGCTCCATGTTATCACCTGTTTAATGTATAACTTAGTTATACTTAAATACCTTACCTGGCTAAAGAACCTGAAATCATCCTGCGGGTACGTGAAGAGCTTTGGTTGATTTGTTTTTAAGATTATCCCTGCTAATTCCTTTATGGACGGGCAGGAAAAGAGCTTGTGGGAAGTTCTGGTTCCGCGTTATTCCAATGAGGGAAATGAATATCCAGTTGAATACCACCGCCAGTGGGATGACCATGTGAGGCATATCGCCGGAGGCGTAACCATCCTTAGGACGGCGAAAGGCCACTGGATAAGCCCGGAGGGTGTCACATTCATTGAGGAGATGATACCAGTGAGGGTTTATTGCGACGAAAGCAGAATAGACAGTATAATGGATTATACGCTGGAGTACTACAACCAGGAAGCTGTCTTTGCCTACCAGCTCAGCTCCAATGTTAAGGTAAGGCACAGAAACCAGAAATAAAACCAAGTCCTCATTCACGCCAGTCCGGCTTGCGGCAGTTGTCTGGCTTGCATCAATTGTAGCAAGCCAGCAGCCTATCAAGCCGGCAGCCGGGTCAGACTCCTCCTACGCTACTTTCCGCCGCCCATCTTGGAAAGATCAGCAGCCACCCAAAGGGCGCCCACAAGCATCAGCACCCAGCCTATGACTTCGAAAAGCCACTGGCCGTATACTGCCATGGAGACCTGCCCCCAGAACGTCAGCGTGCTTGACATGAAGGTGTATGCCAGCAGGAAAAGCACCCCTGCCGCCGCTATGAGGCTGAATCCCTTTGACTTGGACCTGATCTTTATGTATTCGGCGAAAACAAGCACCAAAAAGACGGCTATCACGAAATCAAGCAGTCCTGGTCCGAATACCATATAGGATCACCTGATATAATATTATGGTATCACTGGGTTATATATTGCCCCTCACGTGGCCTTCCTGTGCAGCACCGACCCGAACAGCACGGCCAGGGCAGCGATCTCGGCAAAGAATATCACTATCAGCAGCGGGCCTGACACGAGGGCCTCTACGACTGCGCCGAACACTATCAGCATTGCGCCAATGAGCAGCAGCTTCAGGCTGTCGAAAAGAATTGCCGTCAGGACGCTGGTGGGCACCTTCCTTATGAGGGCGGCGGACATTATCCCGCCACCCAGGCCTGCAACCAGGTAGCCCGCTATTTCTGGCAGCCCATGGGGCAGGAATGTGAGGCTTACCGCAGGGATTTCCCACGCTGTCTTTGAAATCTGGCCTATGAAGACGCCGAGTATTGAGGCGTTCCACGTGAGGATGAATATTGCCCCGGCCCCGAAGGCAAAGGAAAACAGGAATGCGACAAGCAGGACCTGCATGTTGTTGGCAAGTATGGAGCCAAAGGCAGGGAGCGCCTGGGTTGCGGCGCCCGCCGTGGCTATGCCTCCCCTTATCTGGTTTATCTTCTCCACCTGTATCTGGAAGGTGTCAGGGGGCAGGAAGAAAGACCACAGGGCAAAATTAAGCGTCAGCCCCGCGAAGTACAGGAGGAGCATCACCGTATCCTTCTCGTGCCTTATCCAGAAGCCATTTGCATAGTGCTCGTGGATGTACTTCTCCTCCAGCCTCTCCTCCCGCCTTATGAGCATTGTCATGAAGTAGATGGAGGGTATCTCGGTGAAGATTATCACGAATATGCCAATCAGGTTGACTGTGGCGCCGGCCTTCCCGACCTCAAAGGCCACCTGAAGGCTTATGATGACAGCGATAACGCCGATAATGAAGGCCCAGACGAACATCAGCCACGGCTTCTCGTTTATCTCATCCCAGCTGAACAGGGATTCAATCATAATATTATATTGTGGGAAGCCTAATTATAAGGTGAGCCGAATGTCCAGGATAACTCTTTTGGTGGTACTGTCCCTGTCATTGGTTTTCCAGGCTGGCATTGCGTCAGCCAGGGACTGGCACGTGGATGATACGGGGACAGACCCTGCCTCAGGCTGCGGCGGGGCCACAGATCTTGGCAGCGCATACAGGACCATACAAAAAGCAGTGGACTGCATGCAGCCAGGGGACACTGTGCTTGTCCACAACGGGGTTTACGGAGGGTGGGGAGCGTGCAGGCCAAGCAACCCTTCTGCTTGCATAGGGAATCCCCAGATTGGCGCGCTGGTCCACCTTGTCGGGATGAGGAAGACGGGAAGCAGCGCAAGCTCACGATTCACAATAAAAGCCGCTCCGGGGGAAAAACCCGTCTTGGATGCGGTTTCTGTCCCCAGCGAACCGCTTGATACTGCATTCTTTGTTGACAATACGCAGTTCGTTACGATAGACGGCTTTACTATCAGGCGCTTCAGCGCAACAAGCCAGATAAGCGTCCCGGCTGCCAGGAAGTGTTACGGGACAATTGTATTCAGCCAGGGGTCTGCTGACGGGCAGATCCTGAACAACAATATTTCACAGACTGATCCGGCTTTTACTGCTGATGTGGATGCGGCGGATATTGTGCTCTGCAATACTCCTGCGAGGATCAGGGTGAACAGAAACATCATCACAACCCAGCTTCGCGCCGCCATTTACTATTCCGGACCTTCAGGCGCCGCCCTCACAACCAATGGGGAGATCTCAGACAATTACATCGAGCAGACATTGGACGTGGGAAACCCGAAGGGGCTGCTGCGTTCTGTGGGAGCTGTCAGGAACAATGGCGTCCGCTTCATGAACAATTACATAGTAAACACGGCGCAAAACAAAAGCGACCAATCTGTAGCCATTTACATCCGCGACAACAGCGACATTGAAATAAAGGGGAATGTCTTCTCTGGTTATGGAACAGGCATGATAGTCCAGGACGAATGCTGCGAGCCCGGCGTGTCGCCGGTCAATGAGGAGGAACGGCACATAATTTCCAACAACATATTTCACGGTACTAAGGCTGCAGGAAATACATATGGAATGAACAATGACGGACCGGCTGGGTCATGCGACGGCTGCAGGTTCTACAACAACATCTTCATGAATTTCGCTAAAGGCATAGAAATACTGAGGCCAGGCACTGATCCCTGGCCCAGCTTCACGGCAATAGGCAACAACATCATGTATAATGTTAGCCAGCCCAATGTCACCTCAACCGACACGATAGTGGAGCCTACAAACGGTTTCAATGCCGCCTTGCCTATACAAAATTCAGGTGCACCCAAGCCCGCTGCTTTATCATGGCTTGCGCGCACTATAGGCATGTCAACACCTTCAACGCCATATTATGAACTGTTCAATACACCGTCTCCATCGCAGGCGATAAATTTTGGGAGCAATGCTTATTGTCCGTGGACTCCCAACGATGGCCAGTGCGACACTGGGGCTTATGAGTTTTCAGGCGCAGCGGGACTGCCAACATGTGCACAGCTTGGCGGGACACCATGTTCCCTTGGCCAGGCTTGCTCTGGCGGGAACTTCCAATCGTCAAGAGATGCAGGAAACCTCTGCTGCGTAGGCGGGACATGCACAAGCGTCTGCGTGCCTGCGGCAGAGGTGTGCAATGGCATAGACGATGACTGCGACGGCCAAATAGATGAAGGCCTTTCAAATACAGCAACATGCGGTGTGGGTGCATGCTTCATGTCAGTGTCACAGACATGCGTGTCAGGCTCGTTCATACCCGCATGTACACCTGGAAGCCCTTCCACCGAGACATGCAATGGTGTGGACGACGACTGCAACGGCCTTGCTGACGACGGCATAATATGCGCGTGTACCGACAACGACCTGGATGGCTACAACGTCACCTCAAGCGGCTGCGGTCCTGTGGACTGCGACGACGCAAATTTGACAATAAACCCTGGGGCGCTTGAAGTGTGCAACCTGGCTGATGACAACTGCGACGGGAATGTCAATGAGGGAGGGGTATGCCCGGCAGCCAGGTATAACATCAATACCTCATATTATGACGGGATTACGACGAACTTCTCCAACCTGGCATCGTTCAATGCCGTCCAGAATGTGATACTTGAGAAGGCAGGCCGGGGGAAAATAGAATTCCAGCAGCCCGTGACATTCACCAGGGACCTGGACATTGACCTGCATTCCAGGATAGACACAAACCTTGCGAGGATTGACTCATCCCAGCTGTCCGAACTCAGCGTCCCGGCAAGGATAACGCTAACAGGCCTCACATTCAGCAATCCGAGGATCCTCAGGGACGGCTCGCCCTGCTCCTCATCTATCTGCACATTTGAGTCCTACTCAGGCGGAATGCTGGTCTTCACCGTCACCGGCTTCACCAGC
>JACQOB010000106.1 GCA_016202745.1 Candidatus Aenigmatarchaeota archaeon
ACCCTCCGCGACGGGGAGCAGATGCCTGGAGTTGTCTTCAGGCCGGAGCAGAAGATTGAACTGGCCCAGAGGATTTCAGGCATGGGCGTTGATATCATAGAGCTAATGCCAGCTGTTTCCCCATCAGAGGCCCAAGTGACCGAGGCCATTGCAGGATTGGGCCTTGATGCCGAAGTCACGGCCTCGACTATGCTGAGGAGGCAGGATATTGAGCTTGCCGCCGGCTGCGGCGTGCAGAGCGTCACGCTGTTCACCTCGCTTTCGGACATCCACCTCCAGCACAAGCTTGGCATAACCAGGGAGCAGAACCTGGAGAGGGCCATCGAGATGGCGGATCTGGCCTTATCACACGGGCTGAAGGTGCATTTTGCCGGGGAGGATGCCACCCGGGCTGATACGGATTACCTTTGCCATTTTGCCAATTCCCTGCCCAAAGGCACAGGCTATTTCCTTGTGTGCGACACGCTGGGATGCCTCACGCCCCGCAGGGCATATTCTTTTTTCAGGGAAATATGCGGCAGGATCAGGATGCCTGTAGGCGTGCACGCGCACAATGACTTTGGGATGGCCACCGCAAACACGCTCGCTGCAATGTCAGGCGGGGCTTCGGTAATTTCAGGCACGTTCACGGGAATTGGCGAGCGAGCTGGAAATGCTCCATTGGAAGAGGTTATACTTGCGCTGAGATTCCTTTATGGAAGAAGCCTTGACGTGAGATATTCTGAACTTAATGAACTGTGCAGCCTCGTTGAAGGATATTCGGGGGTTCCCCTCCAGGCCCACAAGCCCGTCATAGGCAGGAACGCATTTTCCCATGAGTCCGGGACACATGCCGACGGGGTCATAAAGCATCCGGCCACATATGAGAATTTTCCCCCCGGATTCATAGGCCGGGAAAGGAGGATCTTGTTCGGGAAACATTCCGGCAGGAGGGCGCTGGAGCATTTTCTGGGCAAGGGCGCCGGAGAGGGGGAGATATCCAGTCTGCTGGAGAGGATAAAGTCCATCTCAGAATCCGAAAAGCGCTCCCTTTCGCTGGAGGAGGTCTTGGACATCCACACAAACGCAGTCGGAGGGCAGGGGGCATGAAAGGAAGGGAATTCCTTTACATCCTGTACAAAAGGGTCAGGCCGGGGTTTGGCGTGCCCTTTGCCTTTATAATAATGTACGGCATGTTCACCAATGCGTTCTCGCCTTTGCTCTTGCTTGCCGCCGCAGGCTTCCTGTTGCTTGAGATATACGGGGGCCTTTACAATGACTATTGGGATTATGAGGATGACATAAGGAACGGGAGAAAGGACAAGTTCACCACAACCGGTATCCTCAGCAGGAGGCAGGCAAGGGATGTCTCGCTGGCCATTGCTGCCTTTTCATTGGTCCTGTTGTCCTTCACAAACATAATTGTATTTGCGCTGGGCGCGTATTATGCCATCCTGTTCATATTTTACTCCCACCCGGCCGTCCGCCTTAAAGGCAGCGTCAAAGGATATGCCACCCTCTCCTCCATGTTCCTCCTGCTCCCATTCGGGCTGGACATGCTTATGGGGGTTGGGCCATCCATGTCTACCCTCCTGTTCGGCTCTTTCTTCTTTTTCCAGTGCACCTATATCCTTTGCCAGAAAGATTCCACCGACATGAAAGACACCATAAACCTGTTCATCAGGCACGGCTGGGCGAGGTCAACACGGATAACGGCGCTTTTCGGGGCATTGTCATCATTTTCCCTGCTGTCCCTTTCGCTGTTCAACATATACTTTGCCTTCGTCTGGCTGTTCAACCTCCTAGCAAAACTCTCCAACATAAACAGCATAAGGGCGAGGACGATAAGCAGGACAAAAAGGTACCGCCTTGTCCTTGCGGAATTCCTGACTCCATACATGTACGCGTGGGGTGGTCTTATTGTCCTATGATGCCAGCAGGTTGGCCGGGGATTTCTTGTCTTTCATAAGGATAAAGGTGTCCCTTATTCTGTCCCTTGTTACGGTATCCGGCTACCTGATGTTTAACACGCCGGGGACCACGCTCCTGTACGCCGTGCTGGCATCGTTTTTCATATACACCGGCTGTTACGCTTACAACAACATGACAGACACGAAGGAAGACCTGATAAACAACAGGAAAGTCAGCCCGCTTGCGTCGAGCAAACTTGGCTATGCAATCGTCCTTATTAGCGGCTCGCTTGGAATGTCATTTTCCCTTTTCCTTTCCATCCATGCCGTTTTTTTGTCTTTAATGACGGTATCCTTGGGGGTGCTGTACTCATCGCTGAAGATTAAGAAATACCTTGTATTGAAAAACGTTTTTACTGCCGTGATAGTGGCGGCCAGCTTTTTGATTGGGGCGTCTATTTCCCAATTGACTGCTCCCATTGTCATGACGTATCTCCTGTTTTTTATGTTCTTCTTCATCGGAAGCGTCGTTTCTGACTTGAGGGATTGCGAGGGGGACAGGGCTGCAGGATTCAGGACAATCCCCGTGCATATCGGATATGGGAGGACAAAAACTGTGCTATTCATTGCGCTTCCAGTGTATTCCTTGTTTTTATATTTTGCAGGCCTCCTGGTTCTCCTGCCTTTCGTAGCATTCATCTCGGTTGGATTATACAAGGACAGGCCAGCTATCGCCCATTCATGCGGCGGGATTTCTTTCATTTTCCTCGCAGCATGGTATGCGATGCAGTCGCTCAACAGCCTTGCCTTTTGAATACCCTACGGCCAGCACGGAGGGTTTTTCTTTGACGAAATCCAGCCTGTAATCCTTATCCAGCATCCATAGGTAGCCTAATATGACGCCTGCCAGGAAATTCCGGTTGTCCCCTCCGGCCTGCAGCCCATAAGGCGGGTTTCTTATGCGGATTGCGATGCCATCTGCATGTTTTATGGCCCTCACATCCCCCCAGCCGGTTGATTGCAAGAGGGTTTTCAATAAGATGAGTTTTTTTTCTTCCCCACCCCCGGGCCCTGTCATGCCGCTGAAATGCCTATAAGAAATTTCCGCTATTATATTGGCAGGCAGTTTGCGGCTGCCAAATATATGGAATATCGTGTTCTCGAGCACGATCAGGCGCTTG
>JACQOB010000127.1 GCA_016202745.1 Candidatus Aenigmatarchaeota archaeon
GATCTTATTTGTGCATGGGGCAGGTTTCGCTCCCCGTGTAATAGTTGGTGGTGGGGAGAAAAGAATGAGTATCCCCTCTTCGCCACCAGTCACAGACTGGTGGAAATCTCATTTATACCGGACATAGTCCCGTATTTCGAGGGAACCGTACGCCAACCAACAGCCCATATCCCCTTGACCGTTGCATCAATCAGTATCGGGTCATCCATCCAAAGGTATTGAAGGCAAATTTTAAATAGCAATCCTTGCTACAGCCTGACAAACTGCGACGCGAAGATTACGATGATCAGCAGCAGCAGGCCCAGGCTCAGCCCGCTCATTATCCTCTTGTAGTTTCGTGGGAAGAATTTCTTTAGTGTCACGTCCCACATCCTGCCTCCGTCCAGGGGCCCTATCGGGAGCATGTTGACCATGCCCACGCCCAGGTTGATTATGAACATGAAGACGAAAAGCCCGTTGAAGAACATTATCAGCTGCTCATAATCCATGTATTCCGCCCTTATCTCCTGGAAGGTTGACTGCCTCTTGTCAGGGCTGAAGGTAATGCCAATGAATCCGCGGCCCGTAGTCTGGTTGGTGGTCTCGTTCCTCTGCTCTGCCGTGGTGAGCCTGTGGCTTTTCTTCACAATCACCCCATCCTCCAGCGTCTTCGTCTGGATTGTGATGCTTTTTCCCGGGCCTATCCTGTCCAGCGCATTCCTCAGGTCATCCACGTCGTTTATGCTGTAGCTGTCTATCTGGAAAATCGCCCCGCTGAGGTTTGCCTGGTGCGCCGGGGTGCCGTTAACGATGCCTGTTACAATCACGCCGCCGGGGGTGAAGATGCCGGAGAACGCGAATGTTATCGCGAGGAAGCATACACCGGCTATGATGAAATTGGCGAAAGACCCGACGGCAAACACCCTCATCTGCTGCCCTGCCGGCCTCTTCTTCAGCTGGTTCTCGTCAGGCTCCACGAAAGCGAGGGGAATGACTGCAAGCAGGCCAAGCCCGAGCGATTTAATCCGTATCCTCTCCCTCGCGCACAGCACGCCATGCACGCCCTCATGGAAGATGACCAGCACTGCAATCGATATTATCCAGTACCAGAACGGTACCAGGAACAGGCCCGGCGTAAAGCTGGCTGAGGTGGAGCTGGTGGGCAGGACAAGCCCGAGCGCCTGCACAGGCTCCTCCCCGGATATTATCCTCCCGACGTTGTCGTAGAATATCTGCAGGAGCAAATAAATCATGTAGAGCCCGGAGGCAAAGCCTGCCACTATCCCCGCGTTGCCAAACCACTTCCAGAATCGCGGATGGGAGGTGCCCAGGCTGATTAGCATTTCTTTGCCGCGCTGCGTCTTGTAGAGCAGCAGGATTGCCTGCCTCTCGAATTTCTTCCTGTTCCTTGCGACGACAATGGCAATTACCAGGACGAAGATCAGTATTGAGAGGATGTTCAGGTCCGAAAAGTTCAGCATGGAATTAATTAGAGCCCTCCCTTTTATAAGCTTAGCACTTAATTAGGCCGCGGCCAAAATATAATACAGCTATGAAAGCTGTGACACCCATAGTGGCCATAATAGCGGTCTTGCTAATTGCCGTTGCAATGGCGGGCCTGGTCTACTCCTACCTGTCCGCCTACTCCGACGTCTTCACCGGCAAGAAGATAGGCATAGTGGAAAGGCCATTCTGCTTCGGCGGGACAGCCAACATATTCGTGCAGAACATAGGCACGAAGCCGATAGACATACCCCAGGCGATAGCCAAAGAGCCTTCCCTGAAGATGCACTACAGCTTCGAATCAGGTTTTGAGGGAGCAGCCAAAGACGATAGCGGCTCTGGAAACGACGGCCTCATATTCGGGTCCACATTGGCGGCCCTCAGCATGGACGAGGCGCCTGGAAGCGAATATGTGAATGACACATCAAACTACAACCATGATGGAATACTCGGTTCGCTTGCAGGGGCTGATCCCAATGACCCTGCCCGGAAAACAGGAATGGACTGCATTTCAGGCGGCTGCCTTGAATTTGACGGCGTGGATGATTACGTGAACCTGGGCCTTAATTCCAATCTCAATATATCAGGCCAGATGTCAGTCTTTGCCTGGGCAAAGAGGAATGATGACATGCCTTCCGAGAGGATAATCGGCAGGTATTACAGGAACCCCCAGCTAAACCAGCCAAACGGATCATGGGTTCTGGACGCCAACACATACGGCAACAACGAGACAATATGCTACTTCAACAACGGCACCACGTGGATACCCTCATTTTCCCAATGGAATGCCTTTTCAAAGGGCACATGGCACCAAGTGGGCTGCGTCTACAACTGGACACACCTGATAAATTATGTGGATGGAATCCAATACAACACGACACCGATGAAAGGTTCTATGCCAACTAACAACACCTTCCCGATAACAATAGGAACATCGAGTAACGGCACGGATTTGCAGGCAGGCGATTTCTTCAATGGGACAATGGATGAGGTTGCAATATACAACCGTTCATTAACTGCCGCAGACGTGCGTGACCTGTATAACTCACGTACCGCAAAATTCATTGAATGGGCTGGCGCTCATGCCGGCAAGGGGCTGGACTTTGACGGGCTTGATGATTATGTTGACCTGCCCCCAGCCACATCGCTGGGCATCACAAACAGCAACTTCACCGCCGAGGCGTGGATCAAGGCTGACTCATGGTCCACATCAGACAATGCCATTCTTGGCACGGACAAGCAGGCTTCCAATGAAGGCCTCCAGCTTATCATAAGGAACAACATGCCTTACATGGATTTCTACGGCAATTCGCAAACAGGTTCCACCCAGCTTTTGCCAAACAAGTGGTATCATATGGCCTGGAGGTATACGCTGCCTACAGGCGAACAGGCCATATTTGTTGACGGCAAACTGGATGGCTCATCTACCGGCCATGCGGCTTTCCAGGGCATAGAGAATGTCAGGCTGGGGAGGTGGGCTGGCAGATTCAACTTTGACGGCGTAATAGACGAAGTTGCAATATACAACCGCGCCCTTTCCGCTGCGGAAATAGGGGAACATGCACAGGCGTGCCGAGGATCGGGTAATGAGTACATCTGCGGCGAGCTTACCGTCAGGAGGACTTCAGGCTCCGGCACTTTCTACCCACAGTTCAACAACAGGACAATTGACCCCGGCGCTGTCGCGCTCCTGCAGGACACCGGCTGCAGGGGCTCCTGCGAATACAGGATACTGAGCGCCAGCGGGGCGGAAGCGGCCTCCGTAAGGTGCTGACATGTGGAACTTAACATCATTTATAAACCTTCAAAACAATTATTTAGAGCATCATTTTCAGCCCCCAAAGGGGGTTTGATGTTTATAATCTGATGAGGTGGAACATGCCAGAGGAACAGGAATTGGAAGCAGACGCGGCTGGGCAGACATCGGCTGTTGAAGAGGAGAAGGAGGATGCGGAGCTTGAGCAGAAGGAGAGGCTCGCCTTCCCCGTGGCCGCCGTCGTCAGGGTGATGAGGAAGAATCTTGACAGGGAGAAGATAATCAAGAAGGAAGTCAAGATCGCCATGAACAAGTGGCTTGAGAAGGCCTGCACAAAGGTGGCAAGGGAGATGAACAAGATCCCCTACGTGACCATGAGCCTCAACGAGTTCAAGGAAGGCATCCGCGTCTATGAGGACATGGAAGGCTTCGACAAGGACAAGCAGAGGATACTTGCCCACCTGGCCGCGATAAAGGC
>JACQOB010000105.1 GCA_016202745.1 Candidatus Aenigmatarchaeota archaeon
ATAGAAGGGTATGCCGAAGCATGCCGCTACAATATCAGGAAGCTGGTGTATAACCACTACCTGAATGATCTTCCTGTGAAATGGTTAGAGAATAAGGCGTTTTGAATAAGCTCCCAAAGCCGCGGCGCCATGGCAGGATTTAAGGTTTGCCCTCCAATAATATATTGCAAGCAGTTAGCCGGGGCTCTATGGACGAGGCAACATACGAGACGACCATCGGGATTGTGAGGGAAAACCTGGAGGGGGAGAGGCAGGCTGTCGTCAATGGCCTTCAATTCTCATACAAGAGGTTCTCACTCCCGGGCGTTCGTGACTGTTCGCCCGAAATGAAGTGGTGCTTCGTGGACAAGGAAGGGGTTGTATATGCGTCCAGCCACCCGGATGAATACCCGGAGGAGGAGATGTTCTGGGACATCATAGCCTACGGCGAGAGGCTGAAGTTCGAGAGGCTGACGGAGGCAGGCATACCGGCGCCCAGCTACACAATAGAATCGGAAAAGCAGGCCCGGGATGCAATGGCCATACTCAAGGAAGTCTACTACCTGCAGATGAAGGCCGCAAAGGGCATGGGGATTCTGAAGGAGTTCGTGGAGTGGGGGCCTGAGGAGGAGTGGGCTGACGAACTGTGCGCAAGGCTGGCATTTGATTCCCTGGAATCAGGAACCGCCCATTGAAGGGCTTGCAGTCTTCAGGGTCCCCTGATGTCCGTTGGCCTGTGCGAGCCCCTCAAGGCGCGCATGCCCTTCTGTGTGATTACCCAGCACGTTCCCAGGGATTCCACCTTTTCGATGAGCCCCATCTCCTTGAGCTTCTGGAAGTTGAGGTCAGTGCCGTTGGCATTATCTTGCCTGAGCTGCCTTGCCACCTCGTCCTTTGTCACGAGGAGCTTTGTGTTAAGAATCTCAAGGACCCTCCTGTCGGCGTCATTCAGCATGCAGGTCCCTCCTGATCCTGTCTGCGGTTCTCCTGTCACCCAGTCTTTCGACTATCTTGAGGCTGAAATCAATGGCCGTGCCTGGCGACCTGGACGTGATTATGTGGCCGTCCGCAAGCACCCTGTGGTTCCTCGGCTTGGGTATCTCCTTCTCCAGTCCGGGGTATATTGTCGCAAGCCTGTCATCAAGGATGCCGGCCTTTGCGAGCACAAGAGGCGCGTGGGATATCGAGGCTATGGTCTTCCTTATCGAATTGAATCTCTTGACCAGGTCAATCACCCTCTTGGAGTTCATCAGGTTCCTGTACCCCTGCTCCCCGCCAACAAGCACCAGGGCGTCGAACTCCTCTGTCCTAATCCTGTCAAGCTTCTGGTCTGTTATGAACTGAATGCCGCGGGATCCCTTCACTATGGTGCCCGCCAGGCCGGCAGTAACGACGCTGAAACCTGCCCTCTTCAGGACATTGAATGCAGTGCTGGCCTCTATCTCGTCAAAACCCTCAGCTAGGGGTATAAGAATGCTTACCATTTTTTCCACCGGACGTGTTATTATATTGCCCCGCTTAACTATTTAAATAGATACGCACAATTAGATAAAGCAAAAACCAGAACGAACGCAAGCTAAGGTGCTGGCAAATAGGCCGCTGGCTTGACAGGCCGCTGGCTTGCTCCAATTGATGCAAGTCAGAGGAATAATATGACCATTATCGGATTCAAATTCACCACAGTGGAAGGCAAGAGGGAGAAGGACGCCATAAAGGGAGAGGTCAAGGTAAGTTCCACTCCAACCATAACAGAGGTCAAGGAGGCCGACCTCCAGCAGATTGACAAGAAGGCGCTGTCCCTTAGGTTCGAGTTCATAACCGCATACGAGCCTGACATAGGAGTGATAAAGGTGGGCGGCGAGGTTTTCTACATCGGCGACAACTCAGCGAATGTGCTTAAGCAGTGGAAGACGAAGAAGATGCTCCCTGAAGAGGTTGGAGTTGAGATCCTCAATTACCTATTCAGGAGATGCCTGCTCAAGATATCAGCCATTGCAGAGGACCTGCAGCTGCCGCCGCCGATTGGTTTCCCGAGGGTTAAGCCCAAGGAGCCGGCGACGCAGACGGCCTATGTGGGCTAGTTCTGGCATTAAGAAGTAACAGGCAACAGTTTCTTTTTCCCTTTGAATACGGTTTCTACCATCTTGGCCATTGTTTTCCTTGCGTCAAGAATCTCTATCTCCACAGGCTTGCCTTTTCTGCTATAATGGGTAATTATATTCTCCTTCTGGTCGCCAAAATCAGGCTTCTCGCTGCTAAGGTGGATAAGCAATATGTCTGTCTGCGGGTCGTACTTATATTTCATACCTGCCGCTCCTTGCTTTATATACGGTTATTATCCTTTTTATTGCTTTGTTCTCTTCTACTATAACCCTCAATACGTAGCCGTTAAGCCTCTTCTGGTAAATTTTTCTCTCTCCGTACCCTTCTGATATGCTG